>NZ_JACKYY010000026.1:0-42009 GCF_015100075.1 Acidithiobacillus sp. HP-11 | reverse complement strand
CGTGGGCTCGGAGATGTGTATAAGAGACAKGGTTTCAACAGTCTGCTCCAGTCCGCCAAATCCAGGGCACGGGGCTATCGCACCCACAAGAATTTTATTAACATGGCTTACCTCGTACTGGGTAAGCTGGATCTCAAGCTACCCACTTAAAACAGCGAGGAACCCAGCAACTCGGCACGCCGGGGTAAAATAGCATAGGGAATAGTGTCAAGTTTGGGCAAACCATACTGTTGCTCAAGTATTCTATAGGCATCCAACATGAGTGCTGAAAGGCGATTAGCCCGTTCCAGAGCATTATCAAATTGTGCAATAGTTTCTTCAAAAAACCGTGAAAACCGGTCATAAATACCGACCGTAGTCCAGGCAGCCAACAACTCGGTACGTGCAGACATGACAATCTGATCAAGCTGTTCCAAAGAAAGCGCCTGTAATAACCAGGAATTGGCCGATTCCAGAAATTCTTGTTCTTTCAAGACAAAAGAATCACGATCACCGGCAAATGATCGCAACAGTTTTTGCTGCCTTTCCAGCAATCGCGGCAGCTGCTCGCCAGTTTGCGCCTGAAGCCGTTCCATACTTTCAATCTCGCCGCCGAGGTTCTTGATTTGCTCCTCCAAAAGCACCCGCTGATCAATAACCACTCTTTTAATCAGTCGTTGCGCACTATCAAGAATGGATTTGCACCTTCCTGGAATAAGCGTTTCTGCTATAGCCTCTTCCAGCTCTTTCAGTCCACTTCTGGCAGACAATTGATCATCATGCCGGATGCGACCTAATAGGCCTTTCTGAGCAGAAACGGCTATGACCTGATCAACATTTAGACCTAACTGCCCTGCAGTCTTTTCACGTTGGGATTGAACAACTGCAGACTCCTGTCCGGGATCTCGTAAGTCATCCCATAGCGTATCTACCTTATTCAATACCACCAACTGATTTTGTAAGGCATGGCGTCCGAGCGATTGTTCCCATATTGCGAGATCACTTTGAGTTACACCAGTATCGGCGCTCAGCACAAATATCAGAGCATCCGCACTACGCGCTGCCTCCAGGCCCAAATCCGCCTCGCTGCCCAAAGAGTTAAGACCCGGTGTGTCCAAGATGACCAATCCGGCCTCCAGAACCGGATGCGGCCATTGCAACAAGGCGTAACGCCAACGGGAAATCTTCACCATCCCTTCCCCACAAGAAGCACAGTGCGTTGTTGCTATATTCGAACCCAATTCTTTAATCTGCGGGCATAATCCATAACTTCGGGCTTCTTGCACTGAAACACAAAGAGTTTCTGTCAACTGTCCCATAAGCTTTGCACAATCGTTCAGGTCATCGGGATTCAATGGAGAAAAAGTCCACAGACCAGAATTTTTCTTTAATTTTTCTATTGAATCATTGAGTGTTCTACTGCGTATTGGTAACAATTGAAGCGAAGGCGGCGCCAAGCCATAAGTAATTTCAACCGGACACATAGTGGTCTGCCCGGGACCAGAGGGCATCAGACGCGCACCAAGATCTGAAAAAAACAGGGCATTAATGAGTTCGGATTTACCCCGCGCAAACTCACCAAAAAATGAAATACGCAGCTGATCTCCGGCGATTTCCCGGGATAGATTCTGCATCCGCAACATGGTACCACTAGGAAGAATTTCCAAATCGACAGAAAGCTTTGCTATTTGATCCACAGCATTTGCGATACGCATGCGCCATTGATGATATTCTCTCAGGTGTTCAATCAGCAACGGTAAGGCCATGATCATCTCTCCATCCAACATCCGGGGCATCTGAAATCGTCTTGTACAATTCCTAGGAAGTTGGCCACATTATAATGTAAAAAGGCGGGGTAACAACGAAAAAAACCAGCCAATAATTTCTTTTAAGTAATACGATGCAAAAAACCGGCGATAAGAACAAATAGAACAATGGGAAACAGCGTAGCCATTACCGGGCTGATCCCTCCAGACACACTGATATATCCAGACATCTCCGTCAAAAAGTGAAACCCCAGCCCGAGCACCAGTCCGGCCATCACCCTGGCGGCTAGCCCTCCACCACGGGGATTGCGGGTGACAAATGGGACCGCCAACAGAATCATGATCAGGCCTACCCACGGATAACTCAAGCGTCGCCAGAACGCCAAGGCAAAACGATTCATTTTAATTACCCCGGTTTGCAGATTCTGGTAGTTGCGCCAGAGCGTGGGCAGGGTCATGGTGCGCGTCGGATGGGCAAAACTGCTGAGCGTAGAAGGCGGCATTTTGATGTTCCAGAGCAAGCTTTGTTCATGCCGCATCTGTAACTGTTGCGGCGAAATCGTGGTCAACTCAACATTCTGCAATACCCAATGACCTGCCTCATAATATGCAGAAGCTGCGTGGGTCATGGTCTTCAGTCCCACCATCCCGGGACTTAGTGAGACGATGCGTACATCCTGCAGTATCTTGCCTGAATCACCCACTGCACCAATCTGAATGAGTTGCTTATCACGCCGCAACCAGAGCCCCTCATTTCCCATATTATGAAAACCGGCGCCGGGCTGACTGGCATTGGCCCACATGGCTTCAGATGCCGGAGCCGTAACAGGAATCACCCATTCTCCAAGGGCGAACATCAAAACCGTCCCCAGCAAGCCAACCAGCAACAAGGGCTGCTCCAGACGCCATAGGGACCAGCCGGACATGCGCAAGGCAATCACCTCAGAGTGGCCACTGAGAATACTCATCCAGACCAAGGCGCCAAGCAACAGGGCCAGAGGTATAACATCATAGGCAACTTCGGGCATTTGCAAAGCCGCGTACTGCATGAGTCGCGTCATATTCCAGATACCGTGCCCCGGCCCTGAAGCTTTGGCAATCAATTGGGCAACATAGACCAGCGCCAACAACAACAGCAATACAATACTGCTGTAGGCCAGCATGCCACGAAACAGCAGCCGATCAGCGCGTTTCATGCGCACTCTGACTGAACAATACAGGCAGCAAACCCAAATCCCGACTCCGGCGGAGAAACGTATAAAAAGCGATCAAGGCGATGCCCAGCACTACCCAGAGAAATCCCGGAAAAAGCGGCATTTTGCCCGCCATCATGTGCTCTTTTATATAGATCAGAACGTTATTTATCGCCAGCAGGAAGAGAACGCCAAGCAACATTCCGGCGGCTCGACCACCACCGCGCGGCTCGCTGTAAGCCAGTGGAATAGCTAACAATGCCAGAAGCGGCAGGGCAATAGGCCATATCAGACGCCATTGCAGCTCCGTCACCGCATAGCGCCTGTCCAGACCAGAAAAATGATCCACCAACTGGGTCAAGGATGCATTAGTCCAGCTGATTCCGCCAGCCTGGTTGCTACCATTGATAGCAGAATTGCCAAGCATCACCCGGTAACGCGCAAATGACAGCACCTTGAAACCATTTTGTCCGGGTTGACCGAGATAGCGCTGCCCATCAATAAGCACCAGACTGAGTGCGCCATCATCACCCGGTTTGATTTCCCCATAAGCTGCGGTTGCCATATCGGATTGTGTACCTTGGGCGATGGAGAGAAAAATTTCATGGTAACGGTGGGTATTTTTTCCGATGGCAGAACCCACATAAATCACCCGCCCCCCCGATAAGGAGGTGAAACTGCCGGGCTGCAGCATCGCTTCTGCAGCGACATTGGCCAGCCTTTCAGACTCCGACTGAAGCGTGCGTTGGGCTGCAGGCGCCCAAATCAACGCTAAACCCAGCTCCAGACAAAAAACAACCCCAGCCACCACGGCTACTGCAGGCAATAATCCTGTCAAACCAGTGCCTGTACTGCGAATTGCCACCATTTCATTGGAACGATACAAATTGTTGAATACCAGATATACCGCGAAAAAAAACGCAAGGGGCAACACTGTCACCAGCAGTGTTGGTAGTGCCAGCCCCAACAATTGCAGGACAACCGGTAACGGCAACTGCCCCGATGCGACCTGCTTCAGCAGTTGGGTCAATTGACCAATCGCCAGAATGGCCAGAATGACCAGACAGGTCAGCAGAAAGGTGACTGAAATATTACGGATAATCTGCAGATGGATGCGGGTCATGGACGATTCTCTTGTAATCCATCACTTGATTCACGGCGCCTTTGGGGCTTACTTTGTACACTTTCGTTCATATTGAATTCCTCAGTCACAGATTATCAGGAGATTTACCGTGGAGATAGCCATTCATGCCCTCAAGCCCAATACCGACAAAGTGGATTGCATCGTCGTCGGTGTTTATGAACACGGTATCCTGAGCCCTGCAGCCACCCTGGTGGATATAGCCTGTGACGGCGGCCTGCAGAAATTTATGGCGATGGGAGACTTCAGTGGCCAGTGTGGGGAAACCCAAATTCTCTATCAGCTACCCGGGTTGGCTACCCAGCGCGTGATGCTGCTGGGCTTGGGCACCCATGGCAAGCTTAAGGACAGCAAATTTCGCAAAGCGGTACAAAGTGCTGGCAAAGCCTTGCAGCAGGCGCAAATCAGCCAGGTCAGTTTTTATCTGCTGGAAACACCCGTTGCCCGTCGCTCACCCGCAGCTTTGAGCAAAATTGTAGTGCAGGCAGTCATGGATGCCGATTATCAGTTTGATCATCATAAGGAACCATCGGAAAAGCCCCGGCGCAGCCTGACCCATCTGCATTTAAATGTAGCTGGTGGCGCGGAAGAAGAAGCGGCTGTAAAACAGGCCAGTGCCGAAGCGCTGGCGACCGCGCGGGCAGTCGCCTGGGCGAAAGATCTGGCCAATGAACCCGGCAATATCTGTACCCCCACCTGGCTGGCACAACAGGCCGAAGCCATGGCGCAACGAACCGGAATCAAAAGCACCATTCTCGGTCCAGATGCCATGGAAGCACTGGATATGCGCTTATTACTGGGTGTTGCCCAGGGATCCCGTCAGGAACCACGCCTGATTATTCTGGAATACTGGGGAGGAAACGATGAACAGGCCCCCATTGTTTTTGTAGGCAAGGGCCTGACTTTTGACGCAGGGGGCATTTCTCTGAAGCCTGCTGACAAAATGGATGAAATGAAATATGACATGTGTGGAGGTGCTGCAGCTCTTGCTGCTATCCAGGCGGCTGCCGAACTGAAACTGCCCTTGAACATCATCACGGTAGTGCCTGCGTCTGAAAACCTGCCTGACGGCCAGGCCACCAAACCCGGTGATATTCACAAGAGCATGAAAGGGCTGACGGTAGAGGTCATTAATACAGATGCTGAAGGTCGCCTGATTCTCGCTGATGCCCTCACCTACGTTGAACGCTTCGAACCCGATGTCGTCATTGACATGGCCACCCTGACCGGTGCCTGTGTTATTGCCCTGGGGCACCAAACCGCCGCTGTGTTGGGTAACCACGAAGGGCTGGTTCATGATCTGATCAGCGCTGGCAAGGAAAGTATGGACCGCGCCTGGGAATTACCTCTTTTTGAAGAATACCACGAACAGCTGAAGAGCCCTTTTGCGGATCTTTCCAACGTCGGTGGTCGTCCGGCCGGAACCATTACTGCCGCCTGCTTTTTGTCGCGCTTCACGGAAAACTATCATTGGGCACACCTGGATATTGCGGGCGTAGCCTGGAAAAGCGGCGAAAATAAAAGTGCCACCGGGCGCCCCGTCCCTTTGCTGGTCGAATATCTTCTCAACCGATCCCGTCAAACTGCCTGAGGGTAGCACCTTGCCGGCTGCTTCCTTCTATGACCTGCCAGCTACCCTGCTGACACCGCAGGAACAATTACGCGCCATTTGTCGGGTCATCAACAAGGTCTGGCAAGTTGTTGGGGAAGCAGATATTCTCTGCGCAGATTTGGTAACCGCTCAGAGCGTGGACGACATGCTCTGGACTTTTCAAGCGGATGCTTTTATTCCTCATGGACTGGGGGCAAAGTATTCTGTGCGCATACACTACCAACAACCATGGCCGGATGCCTGCGTGGTTGCCGTGTTGTGTGCCTTGCAGAATCTTCCTGAGCCACTTCCGGCGTGTGAAAGACTGGTAGATTTTATTCCAGCCGAGAGCAACGCTCGCAACCTGGCAAGAGAGAGATATAAAACATTGAAGAACATCGGATACACTTTGCAGGTACATACCCTGGAAGCCTAACCGGAGATACCACAATGAATAAACAATCTGATCGCAAGGAACCAGTGCTTGAAGAATCACTGGAAGACAACGACGACGCGCCCTTGCTGCTTACCAAGGTTGTACGCGAAGGTTTACCTCCGCAGCTTTGGCGCCATGAAGAATCACCTTTCATGCCGGAACCCAATAGCGAATCCCATAAAACACCAGCATCCCTTGATGCCGGACAGGCCGATAAATTTTCGATGCAATGGGAAGAAGCTGAATCTGGCTCTACAGCCGTCGCTGACACAGAACAGGCTAAAATGTACACGCAAAGTGAAGCACGTTGGCAGCCAGCAGAAACAGCCAATCCGCAGCAGGACTTTGAAGACCGCGACCTGGAAGCAGCACTTAAGCGTATGCGCCAGGGACTCATGCAGTTTACCAGCTCCAGATCCGAGCCTACATTTGGAGAAAAAAGTGATTCCGATTTCGCAGATCAATCCATTACCGGTCTGGTCAGCGAACACCTGAAGCCTGCACCAATAAATCCGGAACCCGCTGAAAAACCAATACGGTTTGAAGAGGATATTGGCGAATCGCCAGTGTCTGAAGCCTTGCAACCTGAGCACATTATCAATGAAACTGCAGAGAGCAATCCCGAACCCGCCGAAGAACCTGTTGAGGAAGTAACTGTAGATGCTACCAGGGTTGAGCCGGAGGCTTCCATTACAGATACGGCCGCAGATGCGGCAATTAAGCCATCCGTCGAAGAACATCAAGAAGAAGAACATCAAGAATTTGTGGAAGGACATCCAGTACAGGAACCCGAGCCATCACCTGTGCCAGAAAAAACTCCTCTTGATCTTGATTTCCTGAAAGATTTTGAGCAATTACTGTTTCAGGAAATAGAAAGACGGGTCATTAACGAGATGGAAGAACAGATGATTCAGCATCTGCAGAAAGTCTGGAAAGAACAGGTCAGTCTGACCTTGATGCGCACGCTGGCACTGGAAGGCATTAAATTGCGCGAAAGTCTTGCCCAGGAAATGCGCGCTTCCCTACCTGAAATTCTTCAGCGGGTACTGCATAATGGCCTGGAACAAATCACCCCCACCGAACCTGACTGATGAAGGCTCATGACTGACCATTTAGACCGCCCCTTCGCCCCCGCCGAAATAGAACAGACCTGTTACCAACGCTGGGAGGAACTTGGAATATTCCAGCCTCAGCCCGGGCAAAACCCCTACTGCATCATGTTGCCGCCACCCAATGTCACCGGCACCCTGCATATGGGGCATGCGTTTCAGGATACCCTCATGGATATTCTTGTCCGGGTTCACCGGATGCGCGGCGAAGAAACACTTTGGCAACCCGGCACCGACCACGCCGGAATTGCCACACAAATGCTGGTGGAACGCCAGATTGTGCAGGAGGGTGGTGACCGTCATCAGATGGGGCGCAGCGCTTTTCTAGAGAAAGTCTGGGAATGGCGTCATGCGTCAGGGGGGCATATTACCCGACAGATGCGCCGTCTGGGCGCCTCCTGTGACTGGTCGCGGGAACGCTTCACCCTCGATAGCGGTTTATCGCAAGCGGTCACCGAAGTATTTGTGCAACTTCACGATGAAGGCCTCATCTATCGTGGCAAACGTCTGGTCAACTGGGATCCGGTCCTACGCACCGCAGTATCGGACCTGGAAGTACTCAGTGAGGAAGAAGACGGTTTTCTCTGGCACATTCGTTATCCGCTGAGCGATGGCAGTGGTTCTCTGGTGGTGGCGACCACCCGTCCGGAAACCCTGCTGGGAGACGCCGCTGTTGCTGTGCATCCCGACGACCCACGTTATGCCGCCCTGATTGGCAAAACTCTGCGTCTGCCCATCATGGGGCGAGAAATTCCGGTCATTGCCGATCATTATGTGGATCCGGAATTTGGCTCGGGCTGTGTCAAAATCACCCCGGCCCATGATTTCAATGACTATCAGGTGGGTCAGCGTCACCATTTACCCCTGATCAACGTATTCACCCCCGATGCCCGTATTCGGGACAGCCTTGAGATATTCAGCAGCGCAGAATCCACTCCGGCCGAAGAAATTCCAAGCGCACTCAAAGGACTGGACCGCTATGCTGCGCGCAAGCAGATACTGGCCCAACTGGAAAGCGAAGGACTGCTGGTACAGACAGACGCGCACAAACTGATGGTGCCGCGTGGCGATCGTTCCCAGGCGGCCATTGAACCCTATTTGACGGATCAGTGGTATGTAAAAGTGGCACCACTGGCTGAACCCGCCATCAAGGCCGTAGAAGAAGGCCGGATTCGCTTTGTGCCGGAAAACTGGAACAAAACCTATTTTGACTGGATGAACCGGATTGAAGACTGGTGTATTTCCCGGCAGCTCTGGTGGGGACACCAGATTCCGGCCTGGTATGGACCCGACGGGCACATATTTGTCGCACGCCACGAAGCGGAAGCCCACAGTCAGGCCAGCCGCCATTACGGGATGCCCGTGGTCCTCGAACGGGATCCCGATGTGCTCGACACCTGGTTCAGCTCCGCCCTCTGGCCATTTACAACTCTTGGCTGGCCGGAAAAAACACCGGATCTCGCGCGCTTTTATCCGGGTAGCGTTCTCGTTACCGGATTCGACATTATTTTCTTTTGGGTCGCACGCATGATCATGATGGGTTTACGCTTCATGGATGAAGTACCCTTCCAGGAAGTGTACATCCATGGCCTGGTCCGCGATGCCGAAGGCCAGAAAATGAGTAAATCCAAGGGCAACGTGCTGGATCCCATCGATTTGATCGATGGAATCAGCCTGGAAGATCTGGTTGCCAAACGCACCAGGGGACTCATGCAGCCGCAAATGGCTGCCAAAATCGAAAAATCCACGCGCAAGGAATTTGCCGAGGGGATTCCCGCCTTCGGAACTGACGCCCTGCGTTTTACCTTTACTGCTCTGGCCACCCAGGGTCGGGACATCAAATTTGATTTGAAACGCGTGGAAGGTAACCGTAATTTCTGCAACAAACTCTGGAATGCCGCGCGTTTTGCCATGATGCAGGTTCCCGAAATCAGCCTGCTGCACGGCGAGAGAGAACTGATGGCCCCGGAACGCTGGATTATCGGACGCCTGCAGCACTGTGAAGCAACGGTAAACACCGCCATTGATCAGTATCGCTTTGCCGATGCTGCCCACGCACTGTACCAATTTTTCTGGAATGATTACTGCGACTGGTACATTGAACTCTGCAAACCGGTGCTGCGTGAAGACAGCCCGTTTACGGCGGCGCAGCAATGCGGAACCCGCAACACCCTGTTGCGGGTACTGGAAGCCGGTTTACGTCTGCTGCATCCGGTGATGCCGTTCATCAGTGAAGAACTCTGGCAGCGCATTGCACCCATGCTCGACAAAGGCGGTAGCAGCATTGCTGTAGCGCCCTACCCCATAGCCGATCTGCAACGTGTGGATCCCGAGGCCGATGCCGATACGGAGTGGCTCATCAATGCCATTCGCGCCGTACGCTCCGTTCGTGGTGAGATGGACATCCCGCCCAGCAAATTACTGCCAGTTTTGTTGCAAGGCGGCGTTGCCCGGGATCGTACCCGTGCAGAGCACTACCAACACTGGCTGTTTGCCCTGGCCCGTTTAATCAGTCTGGAATGGCTGTCAGACAGCGAAGAAGCCCCCCCGGCCGCTCTGCAACTGCTGGGAGATCTGAAAGTCCTGGTCCCTCTGGCCGGGGTCATAGATGTGGGTGCTGAGCGGGCACGTTTGCACAAGGAACAGCAACGTCTGGAATCCGACCGGGGTAAAACCCTCGGTAAACTGGGCCAGGAAAGTTTTCGTAGCCGTGCTCCCGCCGAAGTCGTCGCCAAGGAAGAAGAGCGTTTGCGGGAAATTGAAGCGGCCCTGCAGCAACTGGAGGAACAGGCAGCACGACTGGAGTTGCTCTGAACATGGCGGATTCCGAGTCTCGCCAAACACATTACTACCCCCTCGAACTGCTCTTTGGCAAGGTCTTTTCGCCTTTCGAGCAGTTTTTGCGACGCGCGACAGCAGGTGGAATTATTCTCATTGTCGCGACACTGCTGACCCTGTTCCTCAGCAATTCCCCCTGGCATCAGTCCTATCACCTGTTTTGGGAAAATCATTTCGGCATCCATTGGGGTCATTGGATACTCGACCAGAGTCTGCACCACTGGATCAATGACGGACTGATGGTCGTGTTCTTTTTTGTGGTCGGTCTGGAATTAAAACGGGAATTTCTGGTAGGAGAATTATCTTCCCTACGGGACGCAGCCCTGCCCATTATTGCCGCAGGGGGCGGGATGCTGGTACCTGCACTGATATATCACCAAATCAATCCCAGCGGGCCTGCCGCCGAAGGCTGGGGAATTCCCATGGCCACAGACATTGCCTTTGCCATTGGCATCCTGGTTTTACTGGCCTGGCGGATCCCGCGTAACCTGATTGTATTTCTGACCGCTCTGGCTATTGCCGATGATCTTGGCGCAGTACTGGTCATTGCTATTTTTTACACGCCATCACTGAATGTTTCGGCATTGATCATCGCCGGCTTGATTCTGCTGGCCTTGATTCTGCTTAACCAGAGTGGCGTTCGCAAAGTTCTGCCTTACCTGATTCTGGGGCTGCCTTTCTGGTATTTTGTGATGCTCTCCGGCATTCATGCCACGGTCGCCGGCATTCTGCTCGCCTTCACCATCCCTGCACGGGGACGGGTTCGTCCTGACCAACTGGCGGACACCCTCAGCGCCCGCAGTGAAAACCTGCGCGATACCATCATTCACAGCAAACGGCTTGATCCGCTGGTCAACGGCAAGCTCGCGGGCATCATTCAAAGCATTGAACACAGCAGTGCCGAGGCCATTGCCCCGCAACAACATCTGGAACATCGCCTCCAGCCCTGGGTAACTTTTGCCGTGATTCCCATTTTTGCGCTGGCCAATGCCGGCATCAATTTCGCCCACATCAGCATTGAAATGCTGCTCAGCCGGGTCACGTTGGGTATTTTTCTGGGACTGGTGCTCGGGAAATTTGTCGGCATTTCCCTGGCAAGCTGGCTGGCCATCAAAATCAGAATGGCCCGCATGCCCAGCGGGGTGAGTTGGCCCCATCTTCTTGGTGCTGCCGGTCTGGCCGGGGTCGGCTTCACCATGTCTCTATTTATCAGTGACCTGGCCTTTAAAGATGCATTGCTGGTAGAAGAAGCCAAGTTGGGCATTTTACTGGCTTCATTGACTGCCGCCTGCGCAGGATTAATCTGGCTGTTTTGGGTAGGCAGCAAAACCAAGGAGTTGGAATGATTCCTGAAGACCTCATAGATGTCGTCAAACAGGCCCTTCGCGAAGACCTCGGGAGCGGTGATCTGACCGCTGCACTCATTCCCGAAGCGCAGACACTCCAGGCCCGCATCATCAGTCGTGAGCCGGGGGTTCTCTGTGGACAACCCTACGCCACGGCCACGTTTGCGGCACTTTCCAAGCAACTGAAGCTACACTGGGAGGTTGCTGAAGGGAGCGCCGTCGCCGCCGATCAGGTGCTGTGCCACCTCGAAGGCCCAGCCCGCGCCCTCCTCAGCGCCGAGCGTTGCGCCCTGAACTTTCTCCAGACCCTGTCGGGCACCGCAACGGCCGTGCATCATTTTGTAGAATTGCTGAAGGGCAGCAGGACCCGCCTGCTGGACACCCGCAAGACCATACCCGGCTTACGTCAGGCACAAAAATATGCGGTGCGTGTGGGTGGCGGGCACAACCATCGGCTGGGGCTGTTTGACGGGATTCTCATCAAGGAAAATCACATTGCCGCCTGTGGTGGCATTACGGCGGCGCTGAGTGCTGCCAGGTCCCTTGCTCCGGCCCTGACCCGCACCGAAATTGAGGTGGAAAATCTGGAACAACTCGAAGAAGCTTTGGTGGCAGGGGCGGACATGATCCTGCTCGATAATTTCGGGCTGGAATCCCTGCGCCAGGCCGTGCAGAGAGTGGCCGGAAAAATTCCTCTGGAAGCTTCGGGGAATATGGGCATCCACAACATAGCCGCTGTGGCCGCTACCGGCGTCGATTTTATCTCTGTCGGCAGCCTTACCCGGAATTTACAGAGCCTGGATTTATCCCTGCGCTATTTTTAGCTCAGGCGCGGGCTTCTGCATCAAGGCTGCGCAGCGTCTCATCGGCGCCCGCAGCAGCGGTCAGGTCAGCGACATTTTCCTTGGTGAAAAACCCCTGAAATCCACCAAAACGCTGCACGTATTCAATAATCAGGGAAGAGTGCTCGGAAGCACTGGAAAAAATCTGTTTCAAGCCTTCCTGCTCCGAACCGATGACCTGCAACAGAAACTTCTGCCCGCAATTTCGCAGAGCGTCCACCACATAATCAATGTTGATCTGATCCTGGGTACGTCCGTCTTGCACGCCCACGGCAATGTGATGCAGGCGGGGGCCAAAATTACGCACAAAGGCCTCGGTGGGCGAAGGCTGACCAATCAAATGATTGCAAAAATAAGGATGATTGGCAGCGGTAAACACCTTGGCAGGACTATTCAACACATTTTCATAATGCACGCTTTTGGTAACATTGGTAGAAGAGTTCTGGTCGGGAATATCGTAAGAACCCCAGTAGTAATAACTGGACAGAGTCAGATATTCGAGAATGGCGGCTTCCCGGTTCTGACTGTATACCCGGGTTGCCAGATGATCGATGGGCAGCAGTAATTGCTCCAGACCCAGTTGTTCTCGTAACACTTTGGCTTGTTCAAAAGCCACCTGCATATCATCGCGAATGGAAGACACGCCGAGGGAATAAACGCGGATGTCATCATCAGGCCGTTCCCAGTAACCGACAATATTGTGGGTATAGGGAGAAGGTTTGACGATAACCATATTGCCCGGCAACTCCAGGTGCCGCACCTGCTCCTGATTAAAAAACCGAACTTCGCGGTTTTTTTGTACGGCAACTACTTCATGGAGATTTTTGACCTGAAAGACTTCTCCCATGTATCGCGAGTTGGGACGCTTGGCCCCCACTGGATACACCTCGTTCAGGCTGCGGAAAATACCATGCAGATTGGGATCTTTCACTTCACGAACCAACACATCGGGCGCATTCATATCAATGCGGAGAATGTGGGTGGAATGCTGATCGGTTTCGAGGGTGACCAGATAATTGTAAGGCGTCATCAAACACAATTCATGCACATAAGCGGCAGAATGTCCCGGCTCTACCGTAATCATCAGCGCATCGATGCGGCCAATATTTTCCGTAAGCCCCTGGCGATCGCGATCTTCCAACAGGCGCCCTAACCATTCTTCAAAAAAAGCCGAATTCTGCTTGTCACCCTGCCGCTGAAAATCTATTGATGCTTTCATCCACCACCCCGATTCGCCTTCAAACACTGCTTGTCAGTTTAACGCGCTGAACTCATTTTCCCAAACCGGACGTATGCTTTATTGACAAGATACCGTTTGGTCGGTATCTTCCAAGCTTATGATGACTATGAGCCAACGTAAAACGCGTAATCCCGAACAGACCCGCAACGATCTTCTGGATGCTGCTTACCACGAAATTCTGGAATCCGGCTTTCAGGCTGCGAGTCTGGAGCGTATCCTCGCCAACACTTCTGTAAGCAAAGGGGCGCTTTATCATCATTTTGGTACCAAGCGCGATCTCGGGCTCGCGGTCATTGAAGAAGTGATCGGGCCGCAACTGGAAGAGCGCTGGTTTACCATGCTCGCCCAACACGATAATCCCATCATTGGTCTGTACAATCTCATCGCAGAGAAAATTTCCCAAGCGGATGAATCCGTTATTCGCTATGGTTGCCCGCTCAACAACCTGATTCAGGAAATGAGTCCTCTGGATGAATCCTTTCGGCAGGGTCTGCAAAAAATCATTGAACGTTGGGTAGAAGTCGTCACACAGGCACTCAAGGAAGGTCAATCCGCAGGTCAGGTACGTCAGGACTCGAATCCCGAGGATATCGCCCTTTATGTTGTTGCTTCCATTGAAGGCTGTGTCGGGCTGGGCAAAAACGCCCAATCCATCGACGCCTACCAACGTTGCCTCCGGCAACTACAAGTTTATATTCAGTCTTTAGCGGTCTGATCCCGTAACAATCCCCCCTTCCCTTTTTTCATGCTCGAATAAGGAGGTAGAGTGATGTCTGAAATTCATTCCGAATGGCTACAACTGGAAAATGGTCCCCGCGCCTGGTACGCCCGCCCCGGCGGCAACGGCCCGCATCCTGGCGTCGTCATATTTATTGAAGCTTTTGGCGTAAACAGCCATTTTCAGGAAGTAGCCGAACGATTTGCCAGGGCGGGATACTGCGCCATCGTCCCCGATTTGTATCATGGCAAGGTGTACGAATATGCCGACTTTGAAAATGCCATCGCGCACCTTAAAACCCTGAAAGATGATCTGGCCATGCAGGAAGCGGGGCTGGCCATTGCCGAACTGCAAAAACGTCCCGAAGTCATGAAGCACGCCATCGGCGCTGTCGGCTTTTGTATGGGCGGCCGCTTTGCGTTCATGGCCAATGCCGTACATGCCGACAAAATCGGCGCGTCCGTCGCCTTTTATGGCGGTGGCATTGCCCCGGATAAGGATCCGGCCGGACGCCAACCGCTCCTGCATCTGGTCGAGCAGATGCGCGCCCCGCTGCTACTCCTTTACGGGGCCGAAGATCAATCCATCACCCCGGAAGAACATGGACGCATTGCCGCAGCCCTCAGCACCGCCAAAAAGCGTTATACCCTTACGCTGTTCCCCGGTGCTCCCCACGGGTTTTTTGCCGACCCGCGTGACAGCTATCGTCCCGAAGCTGCCGCCGAAGGCTGGCGCCTTACCATGGATCATTTCAGTCAGCATCTTGGAGGGCAGGCATGAGTCACAAACTGTTCACACCCTGGACCCTGCGCAGCATCACGCTGCGCAACCGCATTGTCGTCGCCCCCATGTGTCAGTACTCCACCCCGGACGGGGTAGCCGGTGACTGGCACATGGTTCACCTCGGCAGCCGCGCGGTGGGTGGCGCCGGACTGGTCATGGCCGAAGCCAGCGCTGTAAGTCCCGAGGGTCGCATTTCTCCGCGCGATCTGGGTATCTGGAACGACTCCCAAGCCGAAGCTCTGGCACCCATCGTCCGCTTCATGAAAAAACAGGGGGCCGTAGCTGCCATACAAATTGCCCATGCCGGACGCAAGGCCTCTACTCAGGCCCCCTTTGCCGGCGGCGCACCTATCGCGCCTGATGCGGAACAGGGTTGGCAACCTTATGGCCCCAGCCCGCTGCCTTTCAGTCCGGCTCACACGGTACCCGAGGCCATGACTGCTCAGGATATCGAAAAGGTCCGCAAGGACTTTGTGGCTGCTGCACAAAGAGCGCTCCATGCCGGATTTGAAGTTCTCGAACTGCACATGGCCCATGGTTACCTCCTGCACAGCTTTCTTTCGCCCATCAGTAATCATCGGGATGACGCCTATGGTGGCAGCCTCGAAAACCGGATGCGTCTGCCCCTGGAAATCACCGATGCCGTGCGCGCGGTCTGGCCCGACCATCTGCCTCTGTGGGTTCGCATTTCGGCCACAGACTGGGTACCCGGTGGCTGGGATCTGGAACAATCCGTCGCCCTGGCCAAGCAGTTGCAGGCAAGAGCTGTGGACGTTATTGACTGTAGCAGCGGCGGAATGACCCCTGATGCGGTCATTCCGGCTGGCCCTGGCTTTCAGACGCCCTTCGCACAACAAATACGCGAACAAACCGGATTACCCACTGTTGCCGTCGGACTGATTACCGAAGCCATGCAGGCCGAACATATTCTGCTTACAGAACAAGCCGATGGTATCGCCCTTGCCCGGGAATTACTCCGCAATCCTTACTGGCCCCTGCACGCCGCCCGGGAACTGGGAGTAGACTTGCCTTGGCCAGAACAATACGATCGGGCCAAATTGCGCTAAAACGTCGCTTATCTCTCCACAGGGAGGGGTTAAGTGAATCGCCGGGATGGGTTGCCATCCCGGTTTTTACATTCTGGAGCCACAGCCTGATGCCTTCCCCCAAAAAACCGGTGACACTCTGGCCTTTGGCTGCACTGGCCCTGTTGTCCATAATCTGGGGATATAACTGGGTCGTCATGAAAGTCGCCATAAGCGACTGCCCACCCCTGCTGTTTGCCACTCTGCGCGTTTGGCTAAGTGTCATCGTCCTGATTCCCCTGATCATCTGGCTGAAAAGACCACTGCGGATGCCCTCAGCCCGCTATATCATTCCCTTCGGCCTGTTGCAAACCACCGGCTTTATTGGGCTTGCCCTCTGGGCGCTGGAATACGGCGGCGCCGGAAAAACGGCCATTCTGGTCTACATGATGCCGCTTTGGCTGATTGTGTTTGCCTGGCCTCTACTCGGCGAGAAATTGCACGGATTACAATGGCCCGCCGTGCTATTGGCCCTGTTGGGTCTGATTGCCATTCTGAAGCCCTGGAGTTTCGACGGCGAATGGACTGGCAGCGTGATTGCACTGATTTCGGGCATTTTGTGGGCCAGTTCCGCCCTCTGGCAAAAGCGTTATGCGCCCCCCGACATGGATTTATTCAACAGTACTTTGTGGCAAACCATTTTCGGCGGACTCGGGCTGATTGCCATGACCTTGTTTATTGACCCGCTGACGGTTCATTGGACACCCGTATTTGTCGGTGCCCTGCTTTATAATGCTATTCCCGGTACTGCTCTGGCCTATTTTCTCTGGGCCTACGCCTTGCAGAAACTGCCCTCGGGAATCGCGGGCATGGGCACCCTGGCAGCGCCGCTGATTGGCGTCGTTGCCGCCTGGCTGCAATTGGGAGAAACTCCGGGAGGCTGGGAAGGTGTGGGAATGGTCTGCATTTTTGTCGCACTGGCTTTGGTCAGCTGGCAACACCTGCGCCCCCGTGAACAGGAAAACGCTATTTTGCCAACGGGTCAGGAATAAATCGAAAATTTTGGATGTTAAAGTCCTTTTCGCGTCTGCTCTTATTCCAGCATTTTGCGCAATTGCTGACCAGTCGCACGCTTCACCGGTTTTCCATCCACAGGCGAAGCGGGACTGCGCCGGTCTTCATCCAGCGCAAAAATGACCAGACGAATCTCCGTGTCTGCGTAGTCAATTTTCAGGCAGGGATAATCTTGCGCCGGGGCATCGCCAAAATGCAGGCGCTGCCAGCTTTCTTCATAAGGTGTTTTCTGGTCCATCAAAAAGAAAATGACCGTCTCAGGGGCATCCGCAAATAAATGCAGGGTAATTGCCGCATGGCGCGTAGCCGTACCATTCAACACCGGGCCGGTCAGACGCGGCTGAAACACCTCCAGCCACTGCATGGCTTTCAGCGCCCGCTCGCGCAGTTCGCGCAAATCCACCGCATGGGCAGGTCCGTGAAAAAGCTGCAGGCGGGCATGTAATTCCGATTCTATCTCACTATTATTCGGCCAGTGGTGCTGAGCATCCCCCCCCGCACCCAAACGCCGCGCCGCTTTTTCCTTGGCCACCCGAAAATCCACGACGCCCTCCTCCGCCATGATCCGCGCCGACTCCACAGCCAGCAAACGGCGTAAACGATGGGGTTGCTGTGACTTGCTCATGCTCGGTACTCCGATGATTGTCGCCAGAGACTATTCCGCATAAGATAGCGCGTAAGCGAGAGTGGCGGAATTGGTAGACGCACTGGATTTAGGTTCCAGCGCCGCACGGCGTGGGAGTTCGAGTCTCCCCTTTCGCACCAAATACTTACGGAAAGATGGGCTGTGAAATTTGAATTTGCGTGTAAATTTTGTGTAAGATAGGTTTTCATCGGCACAAAGTGAGCATGAAATATGGCATCCATCCGTCCACGATATGACGATCAAGGCGAACACATAGGCTGGCAAGTTCGCATTACCCGCAAGGGGTTTCCCCAACAGAATAAGATGTTTCGTACACGACGCGAAGCGGAAACATGGGCTGCTACCATTGAATCGCAAATGTTGCGCGGTTCATGGATCGACATGGCGGAAGCGGATAGTACAACGCTTTCCGAGGCACTTGATCGATACGGCAAAGAAGTTTCCATCTTGAAGAAATCCGGCAAGATTGAATTGTACCGCATCGGCAAACTCAAAACAGACAAGATCAGCAAGCTGTATTTGTCGCAAATTCGCGGGGCTGATTTAGCTGAATATCGCGATCGTCGTTTGGCAGAAGGACTTTCCGTGAGTTCTGTTCGTCTTGAACTTGCCATCATTTCCAATCTGTACACGGTCGCCATGAAAGAGTGGCGCATGGAAGGTTTGCGGAATCCGGTGTTAGCGGTACGAAAACCATCACCGGGCAAAGCACGGGATCGGCGGTTGTCTCTCATTGAAGAAAAGAAGCTGTTAGCCGAATGTGCCCCGTCATTAAAATCTATTGTATTATTTGCTCTGGAAACCGGCATGCGGCGGGGTGAGATACGAAAACTGCTATGGAAAGATGTAAATTTTGAAAAATGTACCGCACAACTCTTTGACACCAAAAATGGCGAAGATCGGTTTATTCCATTATCCAGTCGTGCCCTTGCTGTTTTGAAAGCATTACCACGCGATACCGGCGATAAAGTGTTTCCGGGTGCAGACATTTCCCATTCGTTTGCTGCGGCACGCAAACGGGCGGATATCGAGGATTTACATTTTCACGATCTCCGCCATGAGGCCACCAGCAGACTGTTTGAGAAAGGCTTTAATCCTGTGGAAGTCAGTGCTATAACAGGACATAAAACTTTGCAGATGCTCAAGCGGTACACGCACCTGAAGGCTGAGGATTTGGCAAAAAGGATGGGGTAAATCACTGCAGGTTGAATTCTGTTATAACATTTACAAGGACGGTAAAAATGGTGTGGATAATAACATGCAACAAGAATAATGGTGCTGTTGGAACATTATCAGGGGAACCTATGATGTTTAACACTAAACAAGAAGCGCATAATTGGATATTGACGAATAAGGAATCATTTCCCGATTGCAAGTTTTGCCCAGAAGAGCTCATACAGAATAATCAGGGAATAATAAATCCAATATCAATGGTTATTGAATCAAACGAACCTCCTAACATTTCAGGGTATCAACTTTATATATTCGATGTTACGAATTTTTAAGGTTTGTTAATTCGTAAAGATTAAATTGTGCATAGATCATGTCAATAAATAAGGAAGCACATAATGGAAACATATCAGTATTCAAGCGAATTCAAGGCTGCGCAACAGAAAACCTGCGATCTTGGTTACCAATTAGACAATTTAAAAAAATACACAATATCCACAGGCTTTCAGGAATTACTTGATGAAGAAACTTCAATAATAGTTAACACATTATACCGAACTTTTGATAAATATAAAGAACTCGGTTTTTCTCCGGTCAATAAATTTAGAACAGACTGTTTTGGAATTCATATGTTAATTTACGAATACTTACAAACAGAGCATATCAATTCAACAATAACATTAGGTAGTATAGAATATGATGGGAAAAGTTATTTTGAAGCACCGCTTCTTAATTATATTCAAGGTACAACGCAAATCCCAATGGATGAAAAGGTAAATATGCCCGTAATCAGCGCACATGCCTGGATCACGATTGAAGATAGAATAATTATCGATGCGACAATTGGATCGTATCTTATTAATCCACAAAACGACAACCAATGTCTTGGTAAATTGATATATGGAGATATTGGTAAACTCTACACAAGAGAAATACAAAGTAAATATGAGTATTGCAATGAGAATAAGGAAATAGATTTGTTGCTACTGACATATCATCCAGTTGTAACCGGCATTAATGTATTTAAATATTTATTTTCTATTGATTGAAAAGAGACTAAATACAACTTTTCGGTCATAACAAACATTTCCAAACACACGCTAAGGAGCACAAAATGGGTATTATGGATTTTTTGGTAGGTAAGGAAATTGGGACACAACAGGCACGGAATAAACAGCAAAATGCGGATACGGCTGTGCGTAGTGCGCGTCATGATGCCGATGTTGCCGAGATGCAAGTGGACTACTCCCATAACGCGGCACTAGCCATTGCGGTTGAACTCAAAAATACCCGCGAAGAATTAGCTATTACCAGAAAACGTTTTTTTAAGGAGCGCCAAAAACGTAAGGGTTGGCAAAAATCGGCAGAATTTCGCAAACTGTCTTTATTGAACCGTGGCGTTACGGAAGAACAGATTTATGCAGAGCAGGATCAGTTTTCTGCCGATAAAGAAATCAATGGTAGAACCAATCAAAAAATTGATGCGGTATCTGCAGAGTTGGATGCGGAATTCAGTGGAGAAACAGCCCCAAGCACATCAAATAACCTTTCGATGAATTAAACAAAAGGGGCATTTGCCCCATTTGTTCTAAAGATACATACATTTCATCACCCATTCACGGTTTAATCACGATCAATCATCCGGCGATGGAAGCTCTGCCCCATCGCCATTCTTTAACCACTTCCGAATAGCCCGCACCTGTTCATCCGTCAGCCAAAATGAATATTGATTTAACCCCTTATCCATCTGTTTTTGCCGAAATGTCCTTGCGTTTTCCCTGATCTGCGATCGCCTGTATTCCGTTAATTTACCCATTATTTACACTCCTTTTTGTTCGTCAATCATCAATAATCATCTCGCTCTGGCATAATCGAACGAATTTTATCATTCATTTGATTTGCAATCTGCGTAAAACTCTGTGTCTGCATACCGCCGTTTTCATCCTGCTTATGCATAAGTGTAGCGATTTGCGATACCGCGTTTTCATCATTAAAATCATGGGCTGTCAAGAGATGCCCTGTAAGTACAATGGCAAACGGTAAGGCCATAGCAATAAAAATATGGCGACGGATTAAATCAAGGATAAATTCAAACATTGGTGCATCTCCTTTAACAATGAGCAACAAGTTATACTGCTTTGTTTCTCTGATTACTACTATACAGTATTTATATTGATGTGCAAAGCATTATTTGATGGTTTTCGATGGTTTATTGGCGATGGGGAATCACCCTTACTAATAGTACGAGTCATATAAATCAAGGAAGCCCAAAGTTGGACGCCCGCGTAAATATGCAACGCGAAAAGAAGCGGTTAAAGCAGCACAAGCGGCTTATCGGGAACGGCAAAAGGCACGAAAAGAATCACCGGATGTTCAGAGCACAATTATTGATTTATCCGCTGTCCAGCCATGGAAAGTTGGGAAATCATGATTTTTGATGCCTTGCCTGAAAAAATTGCCGCCATGTAAGCTCTGTACGGCATTAAAACGATACGGGATAGCCTACCATACCAGAAGCACAATAAAATGCGTTGTGGGGCTTGTATGGCGGTTTAATGGATTTTGGGGCTGTTTTGGGGTTATTTTAGGCACAATTTCCGCCCTTGTTTGGTTTTTTGGTGAACAGCGGCATGGGATAGGGTACCGATCAGGATATGGGCACAAATTCGGAATCCTGCACATTTTTGTTGTTTGCGGCTTTTATTCTGGCACAAATTTGCGGGCATGGGCGCGATGGCGTAGCCCATCGCTGCCCTGCATAGGCACAATATAAAAAAGCAAGGGCGCAAGCCCGCCGCTTTTGTTTCATGTACAGCTTTTGCTTTTTGTTTTTTGGTTGGGCACAGGCTTTCATCGAGCAACGGCGGCGATAGCTGCTGTTGCGAAGTGCAGAGAAAAGAGACGCGCCAGCGGCTCCTTTTCTCATCGTACTTCGAAGCATTAACAAAAATATTTAGCATCCACCCAAATCCTAAGCATCCACCCAACAAAAAAGGGGCGAAACCATCAGCCCCCAATAACACCACGAACAACGAAAAACCTATAATTTTAATGCGGCACAATTAAACACATGATAACAATAAAAACCGCAATCCCTCCAATCCATCGAACCGTTTCCGCCGCACTTTCTGTTGCCGAATCCTGCATCATTTGCATGAATTCCCGCGTTATTTGTTGACGCTTTTGTTTACGCATACGCGCCTTTTTAATGCGCATTTCCTCTTGATCATCTTCTGCCAAATCCATGAATCAATCTCCTTCTTGAAAAGGGCACCCCATCAATAACAGGGCACCCACTCATTAAAGCGGCGTTTTTACAAGCCAATGCGCCCATAGCAACGCCAACCCCTTTTATTTACACTCAATGCGTCCTTTGTGGCTCCTGCTCTTGTTCAAACTGAAACTTGGTAGGCGCTTTCTGCACTTTAGGCGGTGGCGCTTTTTCAACCGTTTTTTCAGGCGCTTTTGATGTTACTTTCTGCTGCTGTTGCGCCTGAATTTTCTGAACTTTAGCTTGTTCAATTTGCATTATCCGCTTTTTATCGCGCTCACTTTCACGACGTTGGCGTTCATCGTAAGATACACCCTGCTTAAACCACACCGCATCTTGGGCTTTATCTGCGGGCGTTTTGCGTGATTCCCGCGCTTCGGCTTCTTTCTGTCTCTGGGATTCACGATTCTGAAAGCCTTCGCCGCCTTGGACACCGTACCGCTGCTGAACTGCGGCTTTTTGCGCATCGGTTAAGCCGGGATGATCCATTTCAACCATCATTTCCAGATTATCCCGATCTTTATCACCGGACGATGGCCGCATCGTAAGCCCGCTGGATGAACCATGCATTTGCTTATCATCCTGCTTTTCGCCATCTTTGGCTTTTTCAGCAAGCCGTTCTTTCGCTTTTTCACGCTCCTTTTTCAGCATTTCCATAGCCTGTTTCTTGGCTTCTTCCCGCGCTTTTGCTCGTAATTCCTGCTGTTCACGATCTTTTTTCTGCGCGGCTTCTGCTTTCCGGCGATCATCTTCTTGACGTTGCCTCGAATAATCCGCCTGCCGTTTTTGATCAGCTTCCCGCATCTTTTCGGCAAACTTTTGTTGTGCTAAAAGCTCAATTTTACGGGCATTTTCAGCGGCACGGCGGGCTTGTTCTTCTAAAATGTTTTGCTGTTCCATGGGTTAGCCCTCCATTGCGTTGAGATCGTGTAAGGCTTCGACTTTAGAAACGAGCACATCAGCGAAAGCATCAATATCTTCGTCAGTCAGTGATGCTAAGAACTCATCGCCGTATTCCGTACAAAAATTGCGGGTTTCGTTGGTAATACTGTTGCTGTATTGCTGCATTAAACTTTCCATGCTTTGTGTCTCCTGTGTTGGTGTTGATGCTTCATGATTTTGAACGGTTGGCGTTTCAATACGCGCATCCGTATTTTCAAGCGCCGCTGTATCCGAAACAGTGCCCGTTTCTTGATCGGGTGCCTGATATTTGGGCAACGCCCGCTGTGGTTGATGGACAAATTCCGGTTGATCGCCTTTACGCGGAAGGCCGTCAAAATCTACTTTTACCCGCGCAACTGTGGAACTTCCGCCAGTCCGTAAATACCCGTAAAGATCAGGCAAACCGGCAATTTGTGATGGAAGTACCGCCCGTTCAATGACGATCTGTTCTGATGTACTGCTGCTTTCAGAACTACTACCGCCGCCTTGGCCACCATGGCTGTTGCTGTAACTATTACTGGAACTGCTGGTTTCGCGCTTCAATTGCTGATCGCCAATTTCTTTACTGACGGTTTCGGCTGTTTCTGCATCAGCAATGCGAAGATATAACCGCGTTTTAAGCAAACCCCAAAGAGCTGACGCCAATTCTTTACCGTAAATTTCCGCGAGTTGTCCAAACGCCTGCACGCCAATAATTGCTGACAGTCCGAATTTACGGCCTTCTGCTAAAGCCGGTGCGAGACTTGGAATCCGCTGTAAAGATGGCAACTCATCCAAACTTAAAAAAATGCGGCGGTTGGGATCGGGCGGCATACCCATGGCCTGTCGTACCACGGTATCAAGCCACATTGAAACCAAAGGCCGCAAAGATTCACGGGCGCGTGATGGAACACTCAAAAACAGCCAACTGCCGTCATCTTTTTCCAGCCAATTTCTGATAGAAAACGCTTGTGAATCATCCCTTTTGACATTCGGCAAAAGAGCTAATGCCCGCAAATAAACAGCAAGCGTTGAACGGGTGGACTGAAATGTTTTTTCAGGGCCGATCATCCCTGCAAAGCCTGCATCAGCAACTAATCCGGCAAGTTCCGGCAATGGGGCTGAAAGTCCTGTACTTACTATTGAATCAAGATCGGGGCATTGCATAAGCAAAGCCTCAAAAGTAGCCCTGCCGCTCTCCGTCCAAAAAGCATCAGCGTTGCCTTTTGCGTCTGGTATCAAGGACTTAGCAAGAGCGGCGTATTCAAAACTTTCAGCATCCAACCATGGGTTCCAAACTTCGCCGCGCTGATCCATTGGATTGAGAATATGATCAATCCCCGGACGATAAAACAAACTCACCAATTCGCCGCTTACATCGTAAACAACTGCCCTTTGCCCACGCTTCCGAATTGCACGAAGCGCTTTTTTAATTTCAACGCTTTTGCCGGTACCTGGCGCACCGCACAATAAAAAATGTTGTTGTTCGTCAGCGTCAGAAATGGGCACTCCACCAATTGCGATTGTTTTATCTGTCATTTTTGCTTTCAAGCGACTAACAATATCAGGCGTTGTGCAATCCATCACGACTGTTCCGCGATGAATGTTAGCCCCAACGCTCTGCGATAAAGCGTGCGAAACATGACTATTTGCAATATGCATTGCATGCTTATTTGCTACCGTCTTGCTGGCTTTTTGTGCAGCATCTTGGGCTTTTTGTGCAGCTTGGGATGCAACACTTTTTGCTTTATCAATGTTTTCTTGCGTGATTACCTGCCCCGCAACATCTTTTGCTTTCGATAAAATGCTCTTAAACATGGTTAATACTCCTTGTTCGTTCGTGATGTGATGTGCTTTACTGCTTCATTCTTTACAGTCATCTGTCAAAATTTCAGGCGATGTTTGCCTGCTATTCCCGCATAATCTTGATCAACTTTTTGTAAGTGCTTCCTGCACGAATATTCCGGTAAATCATGAACAGCATAATTCCAGCCGTGCCAAAAATACCAATATCGCCAGCCGTGTGATTTACATTAAAACCAAGCAACCAGCATGTAATCATCAACGCAATCATTAAAATTGATGCTGTTTGTAAACCCCGCGCATATGAAATTAACCACAAGTTTTTTCGCGCTTTTGCGGACAGTTTTCCGCCAGCGCCGGATAAGGTGCCGTTGAAAGTAAAAGGCGCAACCACTGGTGCAAACGGCAATACCCAACCGCCAGCAACAAACGCCAGAATAATAAACCCAATGTTTGAATAAAGCCCAAAACGCTCTATTTTTACCATCGTTTTTAATTGTTCAACGCCATCTAGCATACTTCCCGCTACCGTGCTTTTTACGTTTTCACTTTCAATTTCGTCCAAAATGCCCATATCAATTACTCCTGTTCGTTCGTGATGCTTCATGTTTTTACTGCTTCCATCTCTTACAGCACTCTGTCAAAAAAAAACCGCACATTTTATTGATCACGGTTCGGATTCTTCTTCATCGTCTGCTTCGGCTGCATCTCGTTTTTGAAAGTATTCGTCTTCCTGCTTTCGGCGCGGTTGTTGATTCTGGGGCAACTTTGGTAAAAAGTTCGCCCCGCCATTGCCGCCGCCCGAATTTCCAGCGATCTCCGAAACCCCTTTCATGAGTTCAAAAAGCTGCCCTGCACCGCCTGTTAATGCTGCATCCAAAGCCGCTGAAATTGCATGATCTGATATGGCATCTTCTAAAATGCTGCCTGCATCTTCTGTATCTTGAATCTGTGGCTGCGGATTAGATGACATATAAGTAATGTCATCTTGCTGCTGCACTTCATCCTGTTTTGCCTTGTTTTGCTGCGTATTTGCTGACTTTTTCGGCATATCTTCGGGCATCTGAACCATGGGCGGCGTTTTGCCCCATCTTGGGCGCTGGAAACCGTGCTGCATCCATGACGCCTCACAAAATGCGTGGCGCTGTTCGTGGATTTCGGGAAAAGGCCATTTGATGATAGCTGCGGTTTTGGATGTCAAAATTAAAGCTTGCGGGCCACCATTTTTACTTTCATCAACGTAAAGATCAGTACCAAAACTTGCGGGAAGCATCACTGCTTCTGTTGCTCTTTGATAGCCGCCCGATTGCCCGCTACTGCCACCATTCCCGCCATTATTATTTACAGAAATATTGGCCTGATACCGCTCTAAATCTCTGTCTCCTAAAAGGTTGCTTGCCCACTTTTGATCATCTGGATCTGAAAGATTAGCAACAATTTTGACACCACATTGTCCCGCCCAAATCCTGAGCGTGTTTTTTGAATAGCCATGTTCTTCCAATTGGGCAACGCCTTGCATGCCTAAAACCACTCTGCAACCTTTCGATCTGGCGGCTTCTAATGCGCTGGTAATGCTTGGGATTTTACCGGCTTGTGGCACCTCATCCAGAAATAACCACATCCTGCGTGCTTCCGGCAATGCATCAGGAAAAGAAAGAATTTGTTTTACAGTCTGCTCAATAATGCTTGAGCAATAAGCAGCCGATAAATTTTCTGATTCCGGCAAATAACCCAATATTGCGGCGTTTGGCGTTTTACCCGCCAACCAATCCCGCACACTCCACGGCTGGCCGCGATTGCTAAAATCTGCTACGCCAAGATTAATAATGTCAGATAAGTTTGACGCCATTTGTGCAAGATAACTTGCGGTAGTTTTTGAATCTTTTCCCATAAGAAACGATCTGGCTAAAGGCGATTCATTCATAACCGTATTTACTAATGAATCGTAATCTGATAAAGCCATGCTGCATGCTTGAGCTAACCGATAAAACCCCCATTTTTCGCCATATTTTGACTGTACTTCGGAAATTATGGCAGTTAAAAGTCCCTGAGCGCCTTGTGCCCAAATTGGATCACGATCAGGCGTCGGAATCAGCGTTTTTGCTAACGATTCCGCATGCAAACGCGTACGAATATCACGCCCTAACTGCCACTTTGCAGATCGTGAATCCCACGGCGCTAAAAGTGTAAACGGAAAATCCCCTTTTTGCTGAAAATCGCCTTTAAACGAAAAAATAAGGCATTTATCGCCACGGTTGGCGGCTTGGTTAATCATTGGCCAAAGGATCGATGTTTTACCCGATCCTGATCCACCCAACAAAAGAAAGTGCCTACACTCCTGCTGCTCACTTATCGGAATTTGAGGATGAATAGAAACACCGGTTGTTGCTTTTTTGCGGGGTTTTAACGCTTTTGCGGCTTGTTTTATGGTTTCAAGCTGACGGCCTCTGATATGTATTTCCTGCTTTAAATCACCAATAAAATAACCTGCAACCGCACCCGCAATAGCTCCAATTCCCGCCCCTGCAGCAAGGTATGGCATATAATCAGGCGGCATTAATCCGGCGATGCGAACGGCCTCTAAAATTGCCTTTGGGGCTAATAACGCGCCTGTTTTTACGAGTGCAATACTTTCCCATGCGCCTGCATAGCCTAATAATGTACCGCCTATGCCGCCGATCCCGATTAGTTCAAGAAAGCCTGAACCGGTAGCGAAACGCGGATCATTTGGGCCACTGTATCTTTTTAATGTAGTAGCCATGATTAATCACCCCGTTCTTTTCCGTCATTATTGTTATTGTGTAGGCGATCAAGATATTCTTTATCTTCCGGCGATGGATTGGCAGGATTGTACAATTTTTCAATCTTTTTTGCGTTTCCCGTACGGCGTGCCCATTTAATAATGCTTTCATTCTTTATGAAATGTGATTTGATTTTGTCGATTATGTTCATGGTGGTTATCCTTTTGGGCGGGTGTGGTGGATGAAATAAAGTATCCCGCCTCATGACTAACAGCTATCTGTCAAAATTTTACGAACTCATTTCCATTTCTGGCTCTTGTGCCTGTTCTTGTTGTTCGGTTTGCTCTTGTAATTTCTGCTCCGGCGTTTCATTTTCGCTGTTGTTTTGCGAATCATGCGCATCGCCATTTTGTGCAATGCCTGACATTTTATCCGCTTCTTTTTCAGCTGCTTGCGTTTGCGATGGCAATTCTGCATTTTGTGCATTACCAGACGCACGGACTTGTGCCAGATCGCCAACGCTTCCGATTTCTTTACCTGCCGCCATTCGTGCCTTTTGGATTTCTTCCAGACTTTCAGGCGCTTTGGCTTTAGCTGCTTTCATAGCCGATTCTTTTTCGACATATTTACTGACTTGTTTAAGCATTTTATCTGTGTCATCGGTTATTACTTCAAGCTCATGCGTTTCACGCGTAACTGCTACATAAAATAATTTTGCAGATACAGAACCGCCAGCGGTAAAAACAGGAATCGATGTTTTGCGGGTACCGCCTTGTACCGCATGGGTGGTTACTGCGTAATTGTAATCCAGAGCTTCGGCCTTTTGTTGATCAATCTCTACCGTTTCGCCGGTGTCGGTTTTGACTGCAGCCTGCCCTTTGTCATCAATAACAACGGTTCCGCTAGTACCGTTGATCACGCCTCTTTCCTTATCATTTTTACGAAAAAATACCTGATCACCATCCCGTAATTCCATATTCCTTTCGGTGAAAGCTGAAATGTTGATTTTTGCCGGATTAACTTTCAGCAAATCATCGGGATTATCGCGGCTTTGCAATGTCAACTTCCCGCCATCTGTTTCAAGCACATTCCATTGCGTACCTTTTTTAGCGGATACCAGCGTGTCTTTGTCCATGTATTCCCTATTAAATTCAACAATAACTTGTGCGTCAGGATTTTGTTTGCCTGCGGTGTACTTTTCTGATCTGGTTGCCGCTTCTGCCGTTAAATCCAGTTTATCCAGTGCAGAAATGTTTACAGCCTTTTCACCCAATGCTTTTTCATTGATTAATCCATCGCGGATTTGTCCGTTTATTTCCTGACGCTTTTTGTTGGTATCTGTGATGAAATAGGCATTTTCACGCTGTTCCGGTGTCATCTGCAAATATCTGTTAGCCGCAACTTTGGCTAACTCCACATCTTTATCCTGTCCTTTTTCCACTTTCACTTGTGTAACATACGGACGCACCAATTCAGAACCGGTTTCCGCATCACCACGCGCATAGGCTTGAGCAATTTTTAAGAGTTCGGGTGCTGCCCGTTGCCGCTGTACTTCATCAATTTTGACGTATGGAATACTTTCCGTTTCCAGTAATTGTGCAAACGGCGTACCCGCTTCCACGGCATCAATTTGATACGGATCACCAACAAGAAACGAACGGGCATTTTGTTCGTTGTCTACTTTCCTGATAAATTTGTCCATATCTTTACTGCTGATCATGCCGGATTCATCGGTTATATATATGCGTTTTTGCGTATCTTCTGCATCACGCTTTTTCAGTAATGCAGATGCAAGTGTGATGGTTTCATCACATCCTGCGCTTTCCAATTCCCTTTTTGCTTTGGCGGTTGGTGCAACACCAATCACCTGATAACCCGCTTCCCTATATTGCTCCACAATAATTTTCATGCTGGTTGTTTTACCCGCACCTGAACTACCCACAACGCCCGCATGTCTGGCATCTGTTGTGAGTGCAAGAGCAACCGCTTCCCGTTGCCCTTGGCTAAATTTAAAACCCTGTTTATCCTCCTGTTTTTGCAATATTCCGGCTATTCGTTCGTCATCAGTTGCCCGTCGCAAATCGTGATCTCCTGATCTATCAGGCTGTGCATGATCTGACAAAACACCTGTACTTTGCCCGATTTCGTGCGCATCCAAACCGCGTTCTGACAGACTGCGCAAGCGGTGTCCGGTGAGTGTTGAAGTTTTTTCAAGACTGCTGATTTTATTTCTGGTTTGCTGTTTACTGCTGATTCGTTTTCCATCTTCGATCTCCTGTACTGTGAATGAAACATCATTTACATCTCCAACTCCCCGATTTTCCTGACTCCGCGTAATATGCTGAGTCTCAATAATGGCTTCTGCTTTACCCTGTCCGTCTTTTGCTCGTTGTAAGATTTCGGCTTCACGATAAACAGCTGATTTTGTCGTAAAATACTGTTCATTTTTACCGGTTCCGTCCCTGTCCACATCCGCCGCCCGAATTAAACCGCCTGTGCGATCATCAATGGCTTTATGAATGTCTTTTAAATCCACCGAACCCGCACCGGCTTTAATAGATTCCGCCAGTAGATCAGAACGGGAAAATACATCATCACGCTCCGCCAGATGCTTAATCGCGGATTTAACCACATCCTTACCCGTTATTTTTTCGTTCTGTTGTTCATTTTTATTCTTTTCACGATGATCAGCATTAGCTCTGATACCGGATAAATCTAAACCTGCATCACGCGCACGCTGTCTTTGTTGATACTTTAAATTTACCGCATCAACATTCTTATCTTTATCTGCGCGGGTATTTAGTGCCGCCGCATCTTTTTGAGCGCGTGTTGCAGATTTGGGATCAATACCGTTATTTTCAAGGTAAGTATTGATTTGTTTTTTGCGTCCTGAAAAGGCATCTTCTGCTTCTTTTGAAATGCCTTTTACGCCAAACGATAAATGCTCAATACCTTTATCATCTCTTTCAAGACGGGTTTCCAGTTCATAGCCCGCTGCCTGCATTTTTTGCATGAGCTTGGCTACTTGCACATCGCCCAATGTATAAACCTTGCTGTTGTTTTGCCCATAATCCGCCCGTAGAGATACCCACTCACCATCTGATCTTTGAACCATGTTCGGCACAACGCAATGGACATGAAGCTGCGGATCAATCGTGCCATCGGCTGCACGCGCTGTTTCATGTAAATAAGCGGCTGCGGATATGTTTTCGCTGAATTCTGAAATGGCTCCGCCTTTTCCCAAACGGGCATATGTCATCTCTTTCGCGTAATATTCTTCAATGGCTTCGGCTGTTGATTCAAGCATCCACTGCTTTACGCGTTCATCCTCAATGCCTATTATTGATGCGGCTTTCGGCGCTGAGAAAGTCCAATCTGAACCCATGCGGCGTTCTTTATCGTGTCCGCCGCGTTTACTTATGTCTTCGCCATCCATCGTTGTGCCGGACAATAGTTTTTCCAAATCCTCCGATTTAACAGCACCGGAAAGCCCTTGCGATTCTGCGCCTTTACCGATCCACATCGATTGCACTTTATTATTTTCTGAATAGTAACCGGTTGTGTATTCTTCGCCGGATTTTGTGCGATGCGCCTCTTTTTCTTCTTCCACATACTTTACAATAGTTGTTGCCGAACCGGACAAATGGCTTTCTTTTACGCTCATGTTTAATCCTCCTAACCTTTCATTATGTACAGCGATCTGTCAAAAAAACTGGCTATTTAATGTAACCGCTGGCCGGGTGTTGGATAATCTGCATCAATCTTTTGCCATTTTTTAGACAAATGCTGCAATGCTGAACTGGGCGATATATCTAGCAAAATCAGTAAAGATTCTGCATATATAGTCTTTAACCAACGCCTCGCTTTGTATTCGTGCGGTTTAAACGATTGCTCAACGGCATCCAGCAAAACAGTTGCTATTAAATCCCGATCTGCTTGTGCATCATAACTTTCCATATCCGCTATTTTTTGCAAACCTTTTTCATAACTCTCCATGTCCGCGATCCTCATTTCTCACCGCCTGATGGTAGATCAAGCGGATAATGAAAATTACGCGCCTTTTTTACAGTTACAGTAACCACCCGTGTTTCCTGTCTTAGATTACTTTTAAGCGTTAGCGTAGGAAATGGCGATTCATTCTTTACCGGTTCCCTTTCCACTTTTTGCGCTGGTTTAGACTGTCTTTGCTGCATCCTTTTGGCTTTATACAACGCTTCTTTTTTCAAGCGTTCTTTGCGCTTTGCTTTCTCCGCAAAATCCTTTTTGTGATGCCAATCTTTGCGGCCTACTAGCTTCGGTAAGCAACTTTGAATGAGTGGCTCGATGCGGCATTTATCGGGATTGATGTTTTGCTTCTTTAATTCAGCTTTTACATAAGAAATCATCTCATTTAAATCAGGCGCTTTAAACCTGTCGTCGGGGTTCTTTTGCAGTAAATGCCCTGATCCATCCATTCGCGGGTGAGTTTTTATGATGTTTTTTGCACGCGTCCAGACTGCATCTCTGGACATAAAAACACCTTTTGATACTTCGATTGGTACGCACGGTTGTACATATTTTTCGGATTCCGTGAGTGTTTCGCCTTTATAATTCTTAGCCATGATATATCTCCTTTTATTTAATGTTTGGTTTGATGATGAAAGGTTTTGCTGTAAAAACCATCGCCGAAACTTGAGCCGATAATGCATCTATTGCCATTCCACAACGATATGCGCGTTTGCCCTGATACACAATAAAATGCCTATGATTGCGATCAGTCGGGCAATGATGCGGCCATTTTTCCAATGCGTACCATTCGCTCAAAAGTAAGCGTTTAGTGCCTGCTGGTGTGTATGTAAAAATCATGTTGTCCTCCTGAGAATTGGGGCGGCGATGAACCGCCCGTAAGGTTAAAGTTTAACGCTCGTTGCCGTCGCCTTTTTCAAAAGTGAATTCAGCGGTTTTATCAGATGGTTTCGTTACAACATCTAAAACACGTCCAGCACATTTAATTGCATCGCGGCGGGATTTGTCGCCACGGCTTTCGTGAAAAGTAAAATCGATGATCTTTTTATGTTTCCCTTGATTAATCTCTGCGACACGAATAACGCTTGGACCTTCGTCTTTGTTTTTGTCGATTTGAACAATGACAACATCATTTCCTGCTGAATTTTTCTTACTTGCTATTGCTTCCATTAGAATATCTCCTGATCATGTAAAAAAGGTGAGAAACGATTTTCTGCCTCTCATCTATTACAGTTATCTGTCAAAAATTTGCGCATGATTTGGTTTGAATGAAATACAGGCATAAAAAAAGGGGCATTTCTGCCCCAATTGGTGATGATATGTGATGGTTTACCAGCGATATTTCAAAGCCGCGACGAATTCCGTGCTTGATGCTCCGCCGCCGAACAATTCTTTGGCTGAAACATTCGCGGAAAGCCCTTTTGTATATTGCGTGTGAGAAATGATATTTAACCGAACCTCTGCCATCCCTTGCGTGTGCGGGTATTGCAAACCTTCGATCTGCCCCACATCTTGCCCGCTGGATACTGTGGATGATGGATTCGCTCCGATATTTTCAACCATTCCCAAACGGATTTGTGGGAATAATGTATGGTTTCCCGCAGTTGTCCGGTAATTGAATTTTTTACCGATCAATACAGCCGGTGAAATCATGAACTGGCCGCTTGATTGTGATGCAACATGCACATCCAGAAAACTTCCGCCATGCGTCGTGTAACCATTCGTCCATGATTGATCATAGCCAACTGATAAACGCGGGCTTAATACAAAACCATCCAGATTTTTCCAGTAGCTTGCCCGCACTTCCGCGCCCGCAAAACTTCCGCCAAAATGGGCTATTTGGGGCAATCCAAGTGCTGTAGTATCAATCGTGTTCGATAACAGCCCGCCACCAATCGTACCGGTGATTTTCCAGTTTTTACTAGCGTTCGGATAATATGTCCCATACAGCCACAAACCGTAGTCCGTTCCAGAAGTGTAATTGCTGGAATTCGTACCGATCGCTGCATTGCCAGTGCTAAACGCAATACCAGCCACATCCCGTTTTTGCATTCCGACTGACACCCCATAACCTGCCAGTAAACCATAATTAGCGCCGGAATAATTACCCTGCGATGAAAATCCGCCTAAGCCTTTTACCCAAAGTCCGCGTGGCCCACCGCCAACAATTCCGGTGCTGATGATCGCGTTTTGCGTGTCATGCGCTTGTTTAATCGAAAGTGCGGGCGTGTTCGAAAGCGTATTGTTTGCTTCTTGAACCGGCGTTACAACCTGTACATGAATCGGTGCAGGGGTAGGTGTAGGTGTAGGTGTAGGTGTAGATGGTGTGGATGGACTGGATGGTGCAGGCGTCGGTGTGGTAGTACCGCAATCGCCACCCAAACACACACTTTCTGAATCGCTGGTTGAATAAATTGATGCGCCAAAACCATCAATTTTGCTGCTATCCGCGCCATTATACACATAATAAACAGCCGTAGGGTTAAAAGTATTGCTTACACCAGATGCACTTTGTAAAAACGGGCTGGATAATCCGGCGCTGTATTTACCTGTAGCTGCATTGATCAACACATTGCCACTTTCGATGCTGTACCCGTCTGCAGCATAAATGCTGGATATAGCGTCCGGCGTCATGTAAAACGTCAAATTCGGTGATGGCACAACATTACCCGTGTATGCGCCGCTGCTTTCCGCGTTTTGCATGTACAAGTTCGAAACGTTGTTACTGCCAGATACATTGATGTTGCCGCCGCTGGCTTCCAAACCAACGTCGTTATATCCAGACAAATTAATATCATTGATATTGACTGTACCTCCGTCAACAAACAATGAACCACCACTATCATCCGTTAAATTTGCGGTAGTGTCCGCACCGCCGAACACATTTGAGCTATCGCCAAATTCGCTGTTTTTAGCGTCAAACAAAATACCGTCACCTTCAATATCTACGCCTCCGCCAAATTGCGCTGAATTTGCGTTGACATTGATATTCGGTGTAGAAACACTGTTTCCTACATCATCATGCACAGTAAGATTACCCGTATCACCGTTATCTACCACATCGTCAAGATTTGCTGTCAATTCCGGTATTTCATCTGCAGTGGTAGGCGTAACCACTTGTCCGGTTGTCGGTGAAGCGCCGATTTCAGCAGATAACGCAATACTACCCCCGTCTTCACCGACAAAGTTCAAACCTTCCAGATCAAGATTAACGATGCCTGCGGGGCCATTATCTACATTCCCGAACACGGGCAAATCAACCCCGTCGCCTGCTGCTGTAAAATCAAGTCCGCCGCCGCCGTTCTCGTCTTCCGGCCCGTAAACTACTGAATTACCAGAATCTGCGTTAAAATCTAGTGTCGTGCCGGGACTTGCATAAAGCGATAAAGACGATGCATTACCAGAATTAACGGTAGCAAGCTGAAGCGTGGTGCCAGAATTCAAGTTAATTGTTGATGTATCGTCACTGCTATTACTATCATCCGCAGGATCAAGCACAACATCAGGACTATCATTTTCAAGTTCTAATGTGTAATCAATATTCAATGTCGTATTACTCATGATCAGTGCGCCGGTAGCTGCAGATGCTGCTGAAAAACCGAATGTTTCCAAGGTTTCATCCGTATTCCCATTGTATTGCGTATCATCTGGATTCACACCCATATACATATCAACCAGCGCATCAGCACTTTCGTTGATCGCTAAACTGGCTGTTTCCAGTGATTGATCACCTACATCATAAAAGTTTTCAGTGCCGGTGTTCGGTGATTCGTTCGTTATATTCAAACCCATACCTAGAGGGTTTCCGGGGTTTGCACTGGTTGCACTCGACAAAACGCCTGTTCCGCCAGATGCTTCCATACCTGCCGCACCCGGTGCAATTGTTGCGTCAAAATCAGACGATGAATCCTTAACCGTTCCCAAATTCCATACGCCATCATTTGTGCTGTTGGCTGCATTATCTGTAAGCGTTGAATCACTGCCCATCACAAATTCGCTCGGTTGTGTAATCGTGTCGCCGGTTGCTAATGTCACCGTGCTGCTGACATTAGTTGTTCCTGTGTAATTCGTAGTAGCCAGTGCAACCGGCGAAACCGCCAATGCAACCGCCGCAATAATTGCTTTAATCTTCATCTGCTTTTTCATATCTAAATCCTCGTGTTGATGGGCTGCCCGTTGCTGCCCTCATCCTCTACAGTTATCTGTCAAAAAAAAATAGAGGAAAAATTACAGAACGATGAAACAGACATAAAAAAAGGGGCGCGAAGCCCCTGAATTTGGTGATGATGTGAAAATGTTTTAATTGGATGTTTTAACGCCATTCATGCGATTACCCTTATACACGGATGTTACGCTTTGATCGGCGGGGACAGCATATGCATTCGTTACATGCATGTTTTCACCATCACCAGATGCGGTAATGGTTCCCACACGGCCATCTGCAAAAACTACTTTTTTAAGAGCGTTTACTACTGCTGTGACACGGTACGGCGCTGAAAAGTCGGAAACCGTGGCAGTACTCGGTTCCCGCGCACCTGCAGGCAACATCCGCATTTTAAAAGCATTGTTGTATTGACTGCTTTTGTAACCAACATTAGTTACTTTAACCACCAGCCCTTTTGCACAACTCGTCAACAAAAAGTTGTTGTCCTGCTCGAAATTGAAAAAAGGCGGGATGCCCATCTTACGATTACCGCAAACCGCTGAAATAGTACCCGTTTTGTCCGTCAAAACCTGCTTTTCAGCCGCCCCGAGAATTACCGCTGTGCGTTCCGGTGTGGAAAAATTAGACACTGTAATCGTGCCCGCATGTGCAAATGTAGCCAATGTACCGGCTGCGATAACAAAAAGTGGTGCGAAAATAAAACCTGATTTGTTCATGATGTTTACCCCTATAAATAGAAAAGAAAGTTTGTTTACTGTGCTACATAACCTACTGCGATGTGTCAAAAAAACTGATGATTTTATTTTTCGTGTTCATCACCTCCTTTTTCAAAGCGAAATGATGACTTACCAACGGTTTCCCATGTTTGCTTCACAAAATCCGTACAAACCCTGCGCATCGGTATGTCTGCATCGTCGTTTTTATCCCAATCCTTGCCATGTCTTGATTCCATCAGTTGTTTGTAAGCAGCGGGATTGCTTTTCGATAATTCCGCATCCTTTTTACCATCAGCAATCATTTTTTCAGTTACGCCGCAACGCTCGTACATTAAACTCATACGATCATAGAGCGCTTTGTCATTGCCGAACTTTTCTGGATCAGGTTTAAATATCTTGTCTTCTTCTTCATTCATTGTTCATGCTCCTTTTTTTGTGTAATGGCGGTAAATGAATACCGCCCGCAATAATTAATTAACGCTCCATTTCCAATTGCTCATGTTTCCGCACTTGCTGCTGCAAATCCGCCTTATCCACATCATACAAATTGGCGACATGCTCCATGGTGCGGCAATGAACCATTAAAGAATATGGGTAAGCCCGCGATGGTTCCCGCACATCATCGCAACAGTCCTGCCGCTCATCTTCATCGGGTTCCCATCTGCCTGCACGATCAAACGCGCCGGATGGGTGCGTGTACCTCTTTTTGCGATCGTTGTACTCTTTTGCTGCCTGCCTCAAATTTTCAACGTATTCCTGACTTTCCTTTTCCATCTTTAAATCTCCATGTTTGGGTTTACTGTTTTACTGCTTCCATTCCTTACAGCACTCTGTCAAAAATATTATTAGAAAAATGCCAACTGTTCTTTTTCAACTTTCTTTTCGAAACGCGCAATCGGTAATACAACCCCGAATTTCTCAAAATTGGCGGCAAACTCTTTTGTACGGGTGCCCATATAAACAATCATCTGCCCCTGCAATGGGGTGCCCTTTTTGCTGCCGTTTGGCCGAATGAAACAAATTCTGGATGATGGAAAACAAATTGCATTAGCTACCGATAAAAGCCGTTGCCCCCATTTGGTTTCTGTTCCATTGTTTACAAGTACGCACGCTTGCTGGATTTCGCCGGATTCATATTTATACGCTACCGCTTCGCAAAACTGGCTGATGAGCGGTTGTGCATACGGGGGGTTCAGCCAAATATTGCCATGCCATTGATGAATAAGGCCGTTGTCGGTTTCGGTGAAATATTTGGTGGCTTTTACATTTTCATTGGCGATTGCGCATGACGCTGGATCAAGATCAATGCTGCCCATGGTTGCGCGGGCGGCAAAAAGAAATTCAGGGGGTGTGTACCATTCGTTATTGCCTGTGCTTTGTGCAACATGCACCTGCTTTTGCGCTTGTGAGGGAATAGATAAATCTTCGGTAAGTAATTCAAATGCCATCATGAACGCTCCTTTTGTGCGGTTCTATCTCTTACAGCGATATGTCAAAAAAAATGACGGCACATGAAAACGATCGCATGAATGGATACAGGATGATTCAATGAAATGATGAATAACTTATTGATGCAGATAACGATTATGACTTTATGCGGGATGCAGGGATGACATTATATATATGTGTTCGTTTGCGATAGGGTGCGGGAACATAAAAACGGGGATGACATTATATATATACATTCATCCTTGGGTGTTTGGTTATGTAAGAATGAATATAACCAGAATGAACGCCTACCCTAAAATTATGCGGCGCTTGGGATGACGGGCAAACGCATGAATGGAAACGGCATGACGGAAAAGTAAGGGCATCGTAAAAAAAGAGAGTGAACCGGAAATGAAGGGCACCGGAAAATGAACGGCAGGCCGTGAAATACGGGCACCCATGAAAATAAGTTTGCCGGAAATGAAACGCGGAACCTGAATAATGGATGCTCCAAACATAAAAAGTTTGCTCATCAATGGCCGCGCCGCGACACAAACCTTCAGGTGGGTTTGTGTGTTGTAGTAGCATACCGAAGGTGTGCGTCTTACCCCTATTTTTAACCTGACTTTTCCCTACTAAAATACTAAATAAGGGTTTATTTAGGAAATTGTTAGGTGTTTATGAGATGTTTCGTAGAGGAAAGAAAAGGGTTTATTATGAATATATGAGGTACAAGAGAAGATATTAGGGATTTTCTAGGGAAATATCATGGAAATGTTAAGAATATTTTTGACTGATAACTGTATAGGATGAGAAGGACAGTAAAGGAGGCAAAAAATGGAAAGCACAAAGTTATCAGCGCGTGTTGCAAGTTATCGTGATGCTATAAAAGCAGCACGAGATGCGGGGGTGACTTGGGGGCAATTGGCGGCTTTATTTAATGCCAATGAAAAGTATTTTTGGACGGTATGCAAAGCCATGGATCATGGTAGATACAAACCGTGTGAACAATTGCCACTACCGGAACGGGAAGTTAAGAAATCCACTATGTCCACAATTACATCCAATGTTGCAATTGAACATACTCATGGGAATACGGGCACAAGAAGGCCGTTGCCAAGCGTTACAAGAAAGATTGGCGATGGTTCAAAAGATGACAGGCTTGCGCGATTGAAAGCGCTTGGTATTGATGTTTCAACGATGGAAGATGAGGAGTAATTGACATGAGCAAAAGTGAATTGGCAGTAGTAAATGAAGCAGTAAGCAGCAATCGTCTGTTTTTTAGTCATGGCGATAAAGGCGGTGTGGGTAAATCCATGTTGTCCGCCTTGTTGGTGGATCATCTTTTGGAAATTGGACGTAATGTCGCTGTGATTGAAGGCGATAAGGGCGTTGACATTGCGGAACGCTTCGCGGGACTGATCAAGGTTGAAGCGGAAAACTTGAACCGTGCGGGGGCAAGCAATGAAGCCGTTATGGGTTTTGTCGATAAGTTGAGCAACTTGGCTGATGAAGGTGTTCAGGATGTTGTCATCAACTTGCCAAGTGGTGCAGGGGATACTCTGGAAGAGTTGGCACCGGCAATTGTCGATGCGGCAAGCATTATCGGATTTGAACCGTTCGCGTTTTATTCATTGGGGCATCAGGCAGTCGGTACACGCAATGCGCTGCGTTCATTGAACGGGGGGCTGTTGGGGCTAATGGCGGCAGAAAACCGCTGCATCGTTTATCCGGCTTTCCAAGGTACACCGGATAAGTTCGATTGGGTGATTTCCGGTAATCGGGATAAGTTTGATATTCCTGAAATTGTCATTCCGGCGATTTTGCCGCCTGATTTAGCTCTCAAAGTGTTGGGATTTAATGGCCGTTTTACTGCATTAGTTGGCAGGGATTCACCTTTGACACTTGGGGAGCGAGTTATTCTGCAGCATAAATGGTTGCTTCCTGCGCTTGAATCCGTTTCTGTTTTTGATGTGAAGTGAGGTGATTTATGTCAGATGAAATACTAGATGCACTGGAACAAGGTATCGAAAACAACATCCCGCCCGCAATGGGCGGGGATGCGGTGGATAGTGAATCTGAAAACGTCGATAAGATGGTTCAGGTTGAAACAGATGATCGTGTTGATACGGTGTTTTTTCATGATTCACTGAAAGCGCAAGCATTGAAAGGTTTGCCTGCGGAATGGCGCGAAAAACTCATTGAAGCGGGCGGTAAGGTAGGAATTACTGGCGATGATGACATTGCATGGTTACTGGTTGGTAGCGTCATCGATTCAGCGGCGGCGGCTTTTGCGGCTGGTGATGCTGCAAAACTGGTACATGAAGATGTGCAAAAATTGCCCAAAACAATGCAGGATGCGTTATTGTTAGCATCGAAGGACTTTAACGGGCAAGTTCGGGAAATCCTTGGCAAAAGCGGTGGTGAATTTATCGGTATTTTGAAAAATATGATTGTCGATTCAGCCAATGCAGGCGCGGAAAAGTTAAAACAGGCAGCATCGACACTGGATGCCGATTTGACGCGGAAGATTGAGATTCGCAAAGATGAAGGGGTAGAACTCTGGGTACAGCGTGCGAATGAAGCGGCAAATTTGGCGCTGGCGAAGCATAAAGCGGTGAACTTTTATTTTAACACGATTGGCGGTTCGGCAATATTTATCGTTGGCGTGGTTGTCGGTGCATTGATTACAACGCATTTTCTGTGATTGTATGTGTAGTCATCCCATGTTGCCCCGTAATTTTGCGGGGCTTTTTTATGCATGGCATGCCGAAAAAAAGAAAACGGCACGATAAAGCCTTATCCAAGCGTAGCGGCAAAATCCACAACCCTTGCCCGCGCAACGGGGTTCAACAAAACCCCATGGCCGCGCGGGTTGTTTGCAGTAAGCTGGCGCGTGCGCTGGCTGGTTTGCGTAGCAAAACTGTAAACAAGGCTGTGGAGTTTGTGGATAAGGCGGCGTCCTGCGAGATGTTGTAAAAAACCACCCTTACTAATAGTACGCGTCATATAAAACAATGACTTAGCCATGACGCGCTTGGAACATTCATTTTTTTACTTTCCATACCGGCAAAACAGACAGATCAATAATTTTACTCTGCACTTCCGGCGCTTCCTTTCGTGCTTTTTGTCTCTCACGAAAAGCTGCTGATGCTGCACGGCGGGCTGCTTTTAAGTCTTCGTGTTTGCGAGGGCGTCCGCGTTTTGGTTTTTCTGTTTCAGTTGTCATGCTGTTAGTCCTTTTTTTGCTTTGATTTGTTGCAATGGTGTCAAATGTTTGCGTTTAGTCCATTCCATGTTTGTTATCTGATAATTTGTATTTTCAATAGATAAAATGTCTGATTCATCTATTCCGGTTATAATCATTTCAGATTCAGCGGTATCCATCCAAACGGCAAAATGCGATAACCCGGATACTTTAGCGGTAACAACTTTGCCATCATGCGCATCCGCGAAAAAATGGGCAACTTCTTTATCAAGTGTCCAAGAGTATCCAAATTCGTCATTTTCTAGCTCTTTTGTAGAGCATCCACGAAAAACCATGATTTCTTTTTTGCGCATGCGGGCTGTATGCCACAACTCTTTTTTTGTTAAAAATCCGTCTGAATTAATAATTGATTGAACATGTTCAAAATACGGATATTCAAATTCGATTGCATCCGCTAATGCCCCACACATAACATTCTGGTGTCCCGTGCGTGAACATTCCCAAGCATCGCGCATAATTAATCCATCTAATCTTGTCAATTTTTCATAATTAATCATTTTTTGCGCAATATCGAAAGCAGCGGCATAAAGTTGCTGGCGGTGCCCTTTTACGGTTTCGTCTGGATACTTTGAAGCCAAAAATTCAAAAATATTTATATCATCTAAACTTTCCATGGTTTCATTCTCATGCAAAATGGGCGGTTTCCCGCCCGTGGTGGATTATGCCGCAAGAGTAAAGGGCTTGGGTTCCTCGCTGTTTTAAGTGGGTAGCTTGAGATCCAGCTTACCCAGTACGAGGTAAGCCATGTTAATAAAATTCTTGTGGGTGCGATAGCCCCGTGCCCTGGATTTGGC
>NZ_JACKYY010000034.1:0-36167 GCF_015100075.1 Acidithiobacillus sp. HP-11 | reverse complement strand
GCAGTTGGGAAAGTTGATATGCAGGTCCAACCGCTTCTCCTCCAGCTTGAAAGTCACATCGTCCACCATCCACGGCGGAACCAACCCCAACGCCAAGGTAAACAGCTTGTCTTCGTCCATCATTAACCTTCCCTAGATCAGCAATGCCCTAAGACTACCGTACCCTCGTATCCACTCCAAGTAGCGAGGAGCCTTTCACAATCACTCACAAAAGGCATTGGTGTACCTTCAGGCTTTGCTACGACCATTGGTGTACAAGTCGATATGCCTATAGATATCCTGCATGAACGTTCTGTAATTCATCGCGAGAAAGCTGCATTGATCGATCAGGCGCAGTTATCTTTAAGAAAAGCTCAACTAAAAGCAAATCAGGATACACAAATAGCCTTAAATAACGTACAAAAAAGTGACATGGACACAATAGCGTCATGGCGACAATTGGAAGCCGCATTTTCAGCTTGGCAGATAGCCCATCTTCGCGCTCAGGCAATTCCTGATGACGCCATAGAGAAAGACTTAAAAAAAACTTACTTGCTCTATCAAGCAGCAATAAACTACAGCTATAGTCAAGAATTATTAGCAAAAAACATTATTCATGCTGAAAATTTCGAGGGAAAGTTATCTGCAAATAAACTAATAGACAAAGAACAATCAGAAACGTCCAATATTCAACTAGAAAACATACAAAATAATAATGTAAACAGCGCGCTTAATTCACTGAAACATAATTGGAAAAAAGTAGTCCAAGCTGCCCTATATCTTGGTCACAAGCCAATTAAAACCATAAGCAATAGAAGTGCTAAAATTTATGGATGGTACACTTGGAACGCTGCAGATTTTATTCGTGAGTGGCACAATAATGAAAAATTTCTATACCAAACAAGACGGGTTGAATTATCTTTTACTCCCTCGCAGATGCAAACTATTATGGAGCTACATAAATTACCAGGACTGGCAAATTTTTTGGAAAAAGCCAAAGATATGGGAATTACTGTGAATTGGTTGATTGGTGAGCCTGATTTAGTTACAGCAAATGGACGCAGAAAATTAATGCAATGGTTACCGGCAATTTATGCACTTGGTTTCGATGGTGTAGACCTTGATGTTGAACGCAGTCAACTTCCGAAGAATAAACAAAATATCTGGAAATCTGGGATTATCAAAACTATAGCTGTGATTCACAGTGAAACTGGACGACCTATCACTTTGACTATTAATTATAAAGAATTCAAAAATAAAAATCTAATCAATCAGTTGATAGGAGCAGGACTTAGTAATGCTGCGATAATGATTTATATAAGCAATCCGAATCGTGTTAAACAGATTGTGATACCAATACTACAAAAATATTCAAATTTGTCTATCAGTATCGTGCAAAGTATTGAACCCGGTCTTCCAGCGGTTGAAAGTCTATATCCACAGGGACAAAGTGCTGCGATGACTCATTGGCAAAACTTATCACGTTCACTTAATGCATTCCCAAACTTTGACGGCATAGATATACAATCATGGGAAGATTTTTACAAAGCAAAACCTTGACTGAAACAGCTTCGCGAAGCTTCACTTCGATGAGGATAACCCTTTGAAAATCAGTTTTGATATGCCACCTGCAACTCCCGATTCTAGTAACGATCTATCGGTGCGGTATGCAGCTTCTAGGCGTCATGTACCACGTTGGCGATGGTATCTTATTGTGCTCGCCGTGCTAGCCCTACCAGTATACTACGGTATTCAGTTTATCCACGATTTACTGGTCGTGAGCGCTCCAGGTTTTGTGCAAATGCAGCAAGTCACTATCACTGCAGGTACCGCTGGGCATGTTTTATTTGTTTTACCTAGTGGAGCAACCGTAAAGAGCGGAGAAGCCTTATGCCGTATCCAACCCTATGAACAGAATGATACGATTTCAGCTTCCAGAAGCAATAGAATTTCCAAAAGTGCTCTACGATCCTTGCAGACAGCGCTGAATCTGCAGGCAAGAGTGGTTGTTATACGGCAGAACAAAGTTAAGGCCTTAAAAAAACTTTTGGATGAGGGTGCAGCTACGACAGCGGACCTTACTGAGGCTCAAGAGCAACTTTTATCCGCTGAATCATCGGCTGATCAATCCAAAGCAGCTTTGGAGCGATTGGCTGCGCAAACTTCTGTCCTTCCACAGGTCACGGAGGCATCCAGGGCACCTTTTACTGGACAGGTTATCCGTCCACTTGTCTATCCAGGCCAATGGGTGTCCCATGATACCCCAATATTGACTCTACTTAGCCATAGTCAGCCATGGATCGAGGCATTTCTTAGCCCAAAAGACATACGCTATGCACATCCTGGCACACCTGCAACCATTATTTTTAGTAATGGACAACATATTCCGGGTGTCGTTATGAGTGTTTCAGCTGAAGCGAGTAGATTGCCCCCTCAGTTTTCTGTGTTTTCCTCGACGCGAGGAAATACATTACGGATAAAACTCCGTCTTAAGCACCCATTACAATTGCATGATGTTGTGAAGGATATGCCCGTAAAGGTAAATTTTCAGGCTTGGCCATAACTTAAAATTCGGGAGAATGGATGGATACGCTCAGCATAGAGCCTACAATAATGCTTGTTATTGGTGGTGCCGGCTTCATCGGCTCCCACACGGTTGAACTTCTGCTTTCTGAAGGTTATCACGTCCGTGTCCTGGATAATCTCTCCACCGGGAAAAGGGATAACTTACCCGCAAGCCATGAACGCCTGGATTTTATATTGGGCGACATGACTGATCGCACACTACTGCATAGCGCCTGTGAAGGGGTGACCCACATATTACATCTCGCCGCCCAGGTTTCCGTCATCAGAAGTCAGGAGGATCCTGTTTTTTCCTGTCAGCAGAATATTCTGGCTTATGTTGGTGTTCTCGAAGAGGCGCGGAAACACCAAGCGCGCTTTGTGTACGCCTCTTCGGCAGCCGTGTATGGCAACCCCACAAAACTGCCTCTGAATGAAGATGAACCAGCTTTGCCAATTTCTCCTTATGGAATGGAAAAATATACGAACGAGTTATATGCAGACCTCTATGGCCGTATGCATCAACTTTCGCATTTAGGCTTACGTTATTTTAATGTTTATGGCCCCCGGCAGGATCCCCAATCCCCCTATAGTGGGGTGATTTCCCGTTTTGTGGCCCAGGCGCTATCCCGGCAGGCACTGACCATCCGTGGTGATGGCAACCAGGAACGTGATTTCATTCATGTAAAAGATGTTGCTCAGGCCAACGTGGCGGCTCTAACAGGAAGGGTGCAGGGAAGCATTAACATTGCCCGAGGAGAAGCGACTACTATTCTCAATCTGGCAAAAACCATCCAAGAACTTGTCAATGCGCCATCCCGTATTGAATGGGTTCCACCCGTAGAAGGAGACATCCTCTGTTCCATTGCGGATAACGAGCAAATGCGCAAGGACTTATGCCAACCGTCCTGGTCTCTATCTGAAGGTATTCAGGATTTATTGCTGGCCAGGGTTATCTGACATACGCAGTGCTGGGTGCCATGCGCGCCCTGAGCCTAATTTCACGAGCCCAAAAAAAAAAGCGCCGCAATTGCGGCGCCCTGGGCGATGATCATCCGCTAGGGATTAGATCTCGCGCACGTCCTCAGCCTGCATGCCTTTGGGGCCGCGAACACTGTTGAACGATACACGTGCGCCTTCTGCCAGGGTCTTGAAGCCGCTGCCCTGAATGGCGGAGTGATGTACGAATACATCTTCTTTGCCATCTTCAGGAGTAATGAAACCGAAACCTTTACTATCGTTGAACCACTTTACTGTACCTGTTGCCATTTGATGCACTTCCTATTGCGTAAATTCGGACCACGTGTCCATGAGCGAGCATAGGGACTATTCTTGAGACATGCAAGGCATTTCGCAAAAATTTCGCGCCAAATCATTCAATGTTGACGAAAACAGGGATTCTGACTAAGGTTAGAACCAACCGTCCGGTATGTAGCAGATGCAAAACGAGGAGGTCACCATGCAAGTGGGTTTCGTAGGACTGGGGCAGATGGGCTCGGGAATGGCAGCCAGACTGCTCACTTCCGGAGTAAATCTGAAGGTATTTAACCGCACTCCCGAGAAAATACAGGCGCTTGTTGATCAGGGCGCAAAAGCCGCCGGTAGCCTTCAGGATCTTGCCGATGCCGATGTTGTATTCACCATGCTCGCCGATGATCCAGCCGTAACATCTCTGGTTCTGGAGGAAAACGGCCTGATAACGCATTTGCGGACAGGGGCCGTGCATGTGTCCTGCAGCACCATCAGTGTCAGCCTTTCAGCGCAGCTGGCCGCAGCCCATGCCCGAGCCGGGCAGGAGTATCTGGCCGCCCCGGTTTTCGGAAGGCCCGATGCGGCGGCTGCCGGCAAGCTGTTCCTGGCCTTGGCAGGAAAGCCGGAGATCATCTCCCGCCTGCAAAACCTTTTTGATGTGATGGGTCAACGTAGTTTTGTGGTGGCAGATGCGCCGGAAAAGGCCAATCTGGTCAAACTCAGTGGTAATTTTTTGATAGCTTCGGTCATTGAGTCGCTGGGTGAAGCCATGGCACTTGTGGAAAAAGGGGGAGTAGACCGCCATGCCTATCTGGATTTGCTGACCTCCAGCCTGTTCAATGTGCCCCTCTACAAAAATTATGGCGCACTGATTGCCGACCGGAAATTTACGCCGCCAGGATTTGCCGCGCCGCTGGGCCAGAAAGATATGCGTCTGGTTCTGGCAGCAGCGGAACATCTGGATGTTCCGCTGCCTCTTGCAAGCCTCCTGCGTGATCGCTTTATTCGTCTCGCTGCCGAAGGCGGCACCACCCGTGACTGGTCTGCCGTAGGGGCATTGGCCGCGCAGGATGCCGGTCTTCTGCCCTGAATATCGGTGATGCTTCACAAGGAGAAAACCATGTCTGAGCTGAAATTTCGTCCTTATCATCAACCAGCAGGAGGCTGGGGAGCACTTCGTGCTTCCATGCAGAGCCTGCGCCAGCAAGGTATTCTCTCGGAAGGTACAGCCCTGCTGCTGAAGTCCAATCAGGCCGAAGGTTTTGATTGTCCGGGCTGCGCCTGGCCTGATCCCGATGCCCACTCCACCTTTGAATTTTGTGAAAACGGCGTCAAGGCGGTTGCTGCCGAAGCCACCAGCAAACGCGTAACGGCGGATTTTTTTGCCCGGCATTCCGTGAGCTGGCTTGCCCAGCAAAGTGATTATGATCTGGAAGAATTCGGCCGCCTGACCGAACCGATGATCTATGATGCCGCCAGCGACCATTATCAACCCGTTTCCTGGGAGCAGGCATTTGCCCAGATAGCCCATCACCTGCAGGTGCTCGACTCCCCCCACCAGGCTATTTTTTATACGTCCGGCAGAACTTCCAACGAAGCTGCTTTTCTCTATCAGCTTTTTGTCCGTGAGTTTGGTACCAACAACATGCCGGACTGCTCCAACATGTGTCACGAACCTACCAGTCTCGGAATGCCTGAATCTATTGGTATTGGCAAAGGTACCGTCACCCTGGAAGACTTTGACCATGCCGATACACTGCTCCTCTTTGGCCATAATCCCGGCACCAATCACCCGCGCATGCTCGGCACCTTGCGGGATGCAGCCAAACGTGGCTGCCGGATTCTGGTTTTCAATCCGCTTCGGGAACGTGGCCTGCAGCGTTTTGTTAACCCTCAGGATCCCGGCGAGATGCTCACCAATCATGGGACCGAAATCGCTACCCATTACTATCAGCCCCGCATTGGCGGCGACTATGCCATTGCCCTCGGCATAGTGCGTTATCTGTTGGAGCAAGGCTCTCTGGATGAGGATTTTATTGATACGCATACTGAGGGTTTCACTGCTCTGAAAAAAATTGCCCTGGATACCCCCTGGGCAGAAATTGAGTCGGAAAGCGGTCTCAGCCATGCCGAGTTTATGGAAATCGGTAAAATTTATGATTCGGGCAAAGCCAGTATCATCACCTGGGGCATGGGCATCACCCAACACAAGCATGCCGTGGCTACCATTCAGATGCTGGTCAATGTGCTTCTCCTCAAAGGGAATATCGGTAAGCCCGGAGCGGGAGCCTGCCCCATTCGCGGACACAGTAATGTTCAGGGTGATCGCACCATGGGGATATGGGAACGTCCCGCTGCCGATTTTCTGGATCGTCTGGGCAAGGAGTTTGGTTTTGAGCCGCCCCGAGAACCCGGCCATGACGTCATTGCCAGCATTGCCGCTCTGGAAAAAGGTGAGGCCAAGGTGTTTTTCGGGATGGGGGGCAATTTTGCCAACGCCACCCCGGATACCCGGCGCGTGCATGAAGCCTTGCGCCATTGTGAACTGACCGTGCATGTAACCACCAAACTCAATCGCTCTCATGTGGTCCACGGAAAAAACGCCCTGATTCTTCCTTGTCTGGGTCGAACAGAAATAGACATTCAAAATGGTCAGCCCCAGGGCATTACCGTTGAGGATTCCATGAGCATGGTGCACATTTCCCAGGGAATGCGGGCACCGGCATCGTCCCAACTGAAATCCGAATGTGCCATTATCGCCGAACTGGCTGAAGCCACCTTGCCCGACAGCAAAACCCCATGGCGCGCACTGGTAGAGGATTACGACCGGATTCGCGATCGCATCTCACGGGTAGTTGCAGGTTTTGAGGACTTCAATGCCCGGGTCCATCAACCCAGAGGGTTTCATCTCGATCTGCCGCCACGCTCCCGGCGCTGGACGACCCCATCGGGCAAGGCTCAGTTTATTGCCCAGCCATTGCATCACATCACCGAAGACCGCTTTATTCCCAAAAGTTCTGAGCGGGTTTTCAATCTCATGACGATTCGTAGCCATGATCAATACAACACCACCATTTATGGTTACGAAGATCGCTACCGGGGAGTATCGGGTGCCCGCAATATTTGCTTCATGCATCCTGAAGACATGGCTGAATTGGGTTTTATCGAAAATACGCTGGTGGATATTATTTCGCACTGGACAGACGGCGAACGTGTTGCCCGGAGTTTTCGCCTGCTACCCTATGATATTCCCCGCTCCTGTGTGGCTGGCTACTATCCCGAGCTGAATGTACTGGTGCCTCTGTCCAGTCATGCAGACCGGGCCAACACCCCGACTTCCAAATCCATTCGGGTGACCTTTCACGCGGTGAGCAAGCGTGACGCCTGAGTCTGCTCCAGAATCGGCCACGGAAGATCTGGTCATCGCCCTGCTGCAGGCACTGTGTCATGAACCGGTCATTTCTCTGGCGAAAATAGGCAAACAGATGAATTTGCGGCGGAGCCAACTGGAACGTCTGTTGTTACTGCTTGGTGAAAATGAAAGCTGGGGTGGTATGGGATATCTGACCCAAAGCGAACAACGTGGTCGCACCGTGATCCTTCTTACTCAAAAAGGAAAGGATTTATGCGCATCAATGGCGAATTAGGTGCGGGCATCGGCTGGTCGGCAGCAACCCTGCTGACAGGAAAGGGATTACCGGTTGCCCACCAGGAAGCGGTCCTTGAAGAACGCGCAGTCTCCATTGTCCTCAATGGTCAGGCTTACGCAGTGATGATGGTGACGCCGGAACACCTGGATGATTTTTTTATGGGTTTTTTGTGGAGCGAAGCCATTATTCACGACCCTGAGGAAATTATCACCTGGGAGTGGGTGACCGAAAATGGTGCCTGGGCCGTTTACCTCCAGCTCACGGCAGCAGCAGCAGAACGCGCGCAACACAAGCGTCGCCAAGTCCTTGGCGGAAGTGCCTGCGGCTTGTGCGGGACGCCGCTCCTGGCCAGGCTCATTCCTTTTGCGCCATTGGAGAGCAGTTTTTGCTGCAACCCGGTCTCCATCCGTACTCTCATGCTACAGATGCAGGAGCAACAGGCGCTGAATCACAGTACCGGCACGGCCCATGCCGCCATTCTCGGCTATCGCCGGGATTATCTGGTGCGCGAAGATATTGGTCGCCATAATGCCGTGGACAAGGGTATTGGTGCGGCCATTCAGCAAGGACTGATGCCCGGCGAAGTCAATGTGCTGGGGATTTCCTCGCGTCTGAGTTTTGAAATTGTGCTCAAGGCCATTGGCTTTGGCATTCCGGTGATTGCAGCCATTTCCGGAGTCAGCAGTCTCGCCATCGAGCTGGCTGAAAGCCACGGAGTAACCCTGATTGGTTACGCCCGCGATGATCGCATGACTTTGTATGCTCACTCCGAACGTATCCAGAAGGATTGGATGCCCGCACTTTCCCCGCTTTGTGATTAGCGGTTAAGCTGTTTTTTGTTCGCCAACTTTCAGGAGATCACCTTATGGATGTACGTGCCGCTGTCGCCTATGGCGCCAATCAACCCCTCGTCGTCGAGACTGTGCAGCTGGATGGTCCACGCGCCGGGGAAGTGCTGGTGGAAATCAAGGCGACCGGGGTTTGCCATACCGATGCCTACACACTTTCCGGCATGGATCCGGAAGGATTGTTTCCTACCATTCTTGGTCATGAAGGTGCAGGCGTGGTGGTTGAAGTGGGTGCGGGCGTGCGCTCTCTGAAACCCGGAGATCATGTTATTCCCCTTTATACCCCGGAGTGCCGGGAATGCGAATATTGCCTGAGTGGTAAAACCAATTTATGTCAGGCCATTCGTGAAACTCAGGGTAAAGGCTTGATGCCTGATGGCAGCAGCCGTTTTTCCAGTCAGGGCAAGCCTCTATACCATTACATGGGAACCAGCACTTTCGCGCAATACACCGTGCTCCCGGAAATTGCCCTGGCCAAAATTCGCGAGGATGCACCCTTTGACAAGGTTTGCTATATCGGCTGCGGCGTAACTACGGGTATTGGCGCGGTGATTTATACGGCCAAGGTGCGCCCTGGCGACAAGGTGGTGGTTTTTGGTTTGGGTGGTATTGGCCTCAATGTCGTGCAGGGTGCCCGCCTGGCGGGAGCCGACATGATCATCGGCGTGGATATCAATCCCTCCAAAAAAGCTTTGGCCGAAGAATTCGGGATGACGCATTTTGTCAATCCCAAAGAGGTAGAAGAGGATCTGGTCCCTTATCTGGTCAGCCTCACCAAAGGCGGAGCAGACTACAGCTTTGAATGCATTGGTAACACCACATTGATGCGTCAGGCTCTGGAATGTTGCCACAAGGGCTGGGGAACCAGCATTATCATTGGCGTCGCCGGGGCTGGCCAGGAAATCAGCACGCGCCCCTTCCAGCTGGTGACTGGACGTAACTGGCGCGGCTCTGCTTTTGGCGGCGCCAAAGGTCGTACGGACGTGCCCAAAATTGTCGACTGGTATATGGAAGGTAAAATCCGGATTGATGAGATGATCACTCATACCCTGCCACTGGAATCCATCAATACCGCCTTTGATTTGATGCACGAAGGTAAATCCATCCGCACCGTGTTGACTTTCTGAGGTATTTCATGCCCGCTCAAGAACTGGAGATCCTCGAATCGCATGCCTGCTTTGGCGGGCGCATGGCGCGCTATGAACATCCATCCCGGCACTGTCAGGGACCCATGCGTTTTGCGATTTTCATCCCCCCGCATCAACCAGGGGAAAAGCTTCCGGTGCTGACTTTTCTTGCCGGACTGACCTGCAGCGAAGAAACTTTCATGATCAAGGCGGGAGCTCAGCGCTATGCGGCAGAACTGGGCCTTATCCTGGTAGCTCCCGATACCAGCCCCCGTAATACCGGAATTGCAGGAGAAAATGATGACTGGGACTTCGGCAGCGGTGCCGGATTTTATCTGGACGCGACGCAAGCCCCCTGGCAGGCTCACTACCAGATGTTTTCCTATGTAACCGAAGAACTTCCCGCCCTCATTGCCCGGAATTTTCCCATGAGCGCAGGCGTCCAGGGCATTTGCGGGCACTCCATGGGTGGTCACGGGGCTCTGGTCTGCGGATTACGACGACCCGGGCAGTATCAGTCCCTGTCGGCCTTCGCCCCGGTATCCGCCCCCAGTCAGACGCCCTGGGGACAAAAAGCCTTCAGTCGCTACCTCGGTGACGATACCCGGCAATGGCTGGCTTATGACAGTCTGGAACTCCTCAAAAGTTCGGGCCAACAGCACCCACCCATCCTGATAGATCAGGGACGTGCCGATCCCTTTCTGGAGGCAGAGCTGAAAACCGAATATCTGGAGACTCTGAATGACCCGCAAATCATCCTGCGCTGGCATGAAACCTATGATCACAGCTATTTTTTCATCAGCAGCTTCATCGGAGAACATCTGAATTTCCATGCCCGCCATCTGGGCGCTGTACCCAGACCACCTGCTCATGACTGATTTCCGGGACCCGCACAACGGGCCTAGTCTCTACCAAGCAGAGCCTTTAGCCGATGGCTGACAGCCGGGGGCATGCGTTGGGTGCAGCCATGTTGGGGATGCTGTTGGACGGCTATGACCTCAGCATCATGGCGGTGGTTCTGCTGCCGCTGAGCAGCGCCTGGCATCTGCAGGCTACGGAAACCGGCATTCTTATGGCCATGGCCCTGCTCGGCTCCCTGATCGGCGGATTATTCGGTGGATTTTTCACGGATCGTTTTGGTCGCCGCCGACTGCTTTTCCCCAACATTTTTCTGTATGTACTGGGAGCCTTGATCAGTGCTTTCAGTCCGGATACCGCAGCGCTTTTCGCGGGCCGATTTATTACCGGTCTCGCCATTGGCCTCGACTACCCACTGGTGGCCACCATCGTTGCCGAATACAGCCAGTCGGCGCAGCGCGGAAACCGCTTTGCCCGGGTCAATCTGGCCTGGTATATAGGCGCATTGCTCTCCACCCTGGTCGGCTGGGCACTGCTATCCACCGGACCCGACTCCTGGCGCTGGATGCTGGGCAGCGCCATCGTCCCCGCCCTGGCCTTGCTCTGGCTGCGTCGTGGCCTGCCGGAATCACCGCGCTGGCTGGTGCGCAAAGGGCAGCATCAGCAGGCGGAGGAAGCCCTGGTGCAGCTACAGCCAGCTTATTCGCCAGCGCAGCGGCAGGCGGAACTCGAAAGTTTTCAGATTCAGCGTCAATCGTGGCGTATTCTGCTCCGTAAAGCCTGGTTACGACGCCTTTTTCTCAGCGTTTTCCCCTGGTTTTGTCTGGACGTGGTCGGCCTCGGGATTGGTCTCTATTTCCCCATGGTACTGCGTGATAATGGTCTGGCCAGCAGTAATGCCGCTGCTGCAGCCATCAATGCGGCTTTTCTGATTATTTCGGCCCTCGGGATCGTTTTCATTGTCTCCCGTCTGGATCGCTGGGGGCGCATTCCCCTGCAAAGTGCGGGTTTTGCTCTGATGTCCCTGGGACTGGCCGTATTCGCGCTCTGCTCCTGGAACCATTGGATTATGGGCGTATATCTGGCCGCTGCCGTATATTCTTTCGGGGTGGGCATTGGTCCCGGCGTCACCGTATTTGCTCTGGCAGTGGAAATCTTCCCCACTGAATTGCGGGCCAGCGCCGCTGGTCTGGCAACGGCCCTGTCGCGGCTGGGGGCCTTCTTTTCCGCCGTACTGTTTCCGATTTTTGAAAAAAGCTGGGGGATTCCTCTGGTGCTGGTATTTATGTCAGTTGTTGCCCTGCTCGGCTTGCTGGCCACCCTGATTTATGGCGTGGAATCACGTATGAAAAGCCTGGAAGAACTGGAAAACCTGGCCGCTAAAAACTGAAGCTACTCAAAACTCCAGGTGCGGACGATACGCAAAGGCGTCGGCGGGGATTGCCACAGAGCCGGTAAGGCTGCAAAAGGTGACGCAGCACGAATAAGGGTTTCCACCGCTTCCACCAGGGCAACATTGCGTGAGCCCTGCAACATGGAAATTTCCAATAAATGTCCATTTGGAGCAATGGTTACTGCCACGACCACCCGTCCTTGCGGCAGCGGCCCATGCCCCGGCGCAAACAGCTTTTTCTGGGCGAGCGCCATGATGCGTCCTTCCCAGTTTTTCAGATAGAAATTATAGGCAGCCTGGCGCTCTGCTGAAGAAACAGCTGGCATCGCTTTATGCGTCACGGCGTCCACATCCGCCTGGGGACGCGACACGCGCGGATCTATCGGGGCACTGATCCGGGGCTGATGAAAAGTGGGCGTCAGGGAAATTTCCACTAACGAGGTAACCGGATTTCTTTTGGCCAGGGGCGCAGCCAGACCCAATAACAGATACATCCAGACCAGCAAATTGACAAACAACGAAAACAACAGCCAGGGAAACAACTGGTCCATATCACTGGCGCGCAACCGGAAAATCCGGCCAATGGCGATAATGCCTACTGCACCATACCAGCGCAGGCGAAATAACCCATCTTCAAGTAGACTCTCAGATTTTCTCTGGCGCACATTCCGGCCAGGAGGCGTTGAGGACGCTTTTACTCCAGCCATTCCGCCGCATCCAGGGCGTAATAAGTAATAATGGCGTCTGCCCCGGCGCGTTTCATGCCCAGTAAGGATTCCAGCACACTGCGCTGTAAATCCAGCCATCCCGCCCGCGCGGCTGCCTGCAACATGCTGTATTCTCCCGACACCTGATAAGTCAGCACCGGCAGATCACAGCGCCCGCGCAAATCCCGCACCAGATCCAGATACGGCATGGCGGGCTTGACCATGACCATGTCGCAACCTTCAGCAATATCCAGATCCAGTTCGCGGAAAGCTTCGCGGCGGTTGCCTGGGTCCATCTGATAGGCGCGACGATCGCCAAACTGGGGGGCACTGTCGGCTGCATCCCGGAACGGCCCGTAATAGGCGCTGGCATACTTGACCGCATAGGACAAAATACTGACCTCGGAATGACAGGCCGCATCCAGCGCCTCACGAATGGCCGTTACCATGCCATCTACCATGCCCGATGGCGCCACCACATGCACACCCGCCTCGGCATAGGAAAGTGCCTGACGCTGCAGATTTTCCAGGGTCGCGTTATCATCGCGATCCCCTTCGGCATTGAGAATGCCGCAATGGCCATGATCGGTGTATTCACAAAAACAGGCGTCGGCTATGACCAGCAGATCGGGGTAGGCAGCGCGAATGGCGCGGGTGGCTTTTTGCACCAAACCCTCGCTATCCCAGGAGGCAGAGCCGCAGGCATCCTTGCAGCCTTCAGCAATCACCCCAAACAACAGAACCGCCGAGATACCCCGGGAGACCGCTTCCGCGCAAAGCTTCAGGGCTGAATCAATACTATGGCGGAATACCCCGGGCATGGAAATAATATCGCTGCGGATACCTTCACCTTCCACCAGGAAAATCGGCAGGATGAAATCCGCTGGCGTCAGCTGATTTTCCTGCAGCATGGCGCGCATGGCCGGATGGCGGCGCAAACGCCGGGGCGAATGTCGTAAGGAAAGATTATTGTTAGACATCGGCAACCTGCTCCCGGCTTTTTGCCCAGACTTCCAGAGCCGCCATAATCCCTTCGGTACTGGCTTCTTCGGCTACCCAGGGGTCCGGTAAACCCACCGCAGTAATGGCTTCTGCGGTGAGCGGGCTGATGGCAATCAGGGGGGTATTTTTCAACCAGCGCTGGCCAAGCCCGCCAATCATTTGATAAAAATTATTGAAAATTTCGGGACTGGTCAGGGTAACGGCATGCAGTTCACCACGGGCCCAGGCGTGCAGGAGAGGGGTTGGATTGGCACCCGGCAGGGTGCGGCGATAACACAGGACCTTGTCCACTTGCGCACCACGTTCGCCCAGCACCTTTTCCAGCAATTCCCGCCCCTGATCGCCGACAAAAAGGGCGACGTGGCTGCCCTGCATTTCCGCCAACTCGGCGTTGTTGAGCAAACCCTCAGAGCTGAATTTTTTGGGTACCAGATCCACTTGCAGGCCAAATTCCCGAAGAGCCTTGGCAGTTTCCCGCCCTACCGCTGCAATGCGCGGCCCCTGGGGCCAGATTAAATTCCGGCTTTGCAGACGACTCAGGGCAAAAGCTACCGCATTGCGGCTGGTAAAAATCACCCAGTCGAATGTATCCAGCTGGTGCAGGGCGTCATCCAGAGACTGCCAGTTTTCCGGTGCTTCAATTTGTACTGCCGGAAACAGAATCGGCCGTGCAGCAGCCGCTTTCAGCGCTTCCACCAGATCTCCTGCCTGCTCGCGGGGACGGGTAACCACCACCCCTTTGTTCTGTAGTAATCCACTACTCATCATGTTTGAATTTCCTTGATAATTGCGGCAGCACCCTGGGCCAGTAGCTGGACAGCCACCTCCTGGCCCAGCGCCACCGGATCCGTACCACTGGCTTCTGCCCGCAGCAGGCGGGAACCATCAGGACTGGCTACCAGCCCACGCAGGAACAACTTTTGTCCCTGCCATTCTGCCAGTGCCGCAACCGGCAAGCGGCAATCTCCACCCAGAATCCGGTTCATGCTGCGCTCCGCCAACACACACTGCCAGGTAGGCTGATCCATCAAGGGCTGTAATAACTCCCTTGTTACTATATCGTCTGTGCGGATTTCAATGCCTACCGCGCCCTGCCCCACTGCAGGCAAGGACTGCTCAACGGGAATAGCGTAGGTAATCCGTTCATGAAGCTGCAGACGCTTCAGACCCGCCACAGCCAGGATAATCGCCGAATATTGACCTTCGTCCAGCTTGCGCAGCCGGGTAGCTACATTACCCCGTAAATCATCCACCTGTACTTGCGGATATTTTTGCAATAATTGTGCGCGGCGCCGCAAGCTGGAACTCCCCACTCTGGCGTCCGGCGCAAGTTCCTCCGGATGGTGGACCGTGTTACTGACGAAGGCATCACGGACATCCTCCCGCGCCATGATGGCCGCAATTTCCAGGCCCACCGGCTGCAGGGCCGGCACATCCTTCATGGAATGCACGGCAATGTCCACCTGGCGCGCCAACAACGCTTCTTCTATTTCCTTGACGAACAGCCCTTTGCCGCCCAGGGAATGCAAGGGCGCGTCCAACAGCACGTCCCCACTGGTACTCATGCGGATGATTTCCACCTGAACATCCGGATGGGCGGCATGCAGGGCATCCCGGACATGCTCAGCCTGCCAGACAGCGAGAGGACTGGCGCGGGTACCAATTCGAATCAGCGGCATCATGGCGGGATAATCATCCTGGAATAACACAAAAAAGCAGGAGCTAGACCCCTTGGCAGGGCAACTTTTCCCGTCAAGGATAATGATGTTTGAGCAAAGCAGCAAATAACATTGAAATACTCTTTAACTACAAGATACAATCGCTGCAAATTTAACAGGAGCTCGAAAACATGCGTCACCATCAAATCTGGATAGCCGTTGCAATGACTGGTGCCCTGGCACTGACGGGCTGCGCCCATAATGTAGGTAGTGGTAAACCCAGCACTGTGGGTGCTGTGGCCCCTGTCAATTCCGCTGCCACCGCAGGTTACAATGGCGAAGGCGTCAATGGCCAGGATCTGAATGCCAATGGCCCCATCGGCGGCGGCAACAGCGGCCTGACGGCGGCTGAACTGGCTGCCCTGCCGCAGCAATTGCGTGTGCATTTCGGCTTCAACAGTGAAAACATGGATGCCCATGCCCAGCAGATTGCCACCCAGAATGCCCAGTTCATGGTCAATCATCCCCATGTCAAGGTCCGCCTGGAAGGCAATACCGATGACCGGGGTACTCAGGAATACAATCTGGCCCTCGGCGAACGCCGCGCGGAAACCGTGAAGCAGTTCCTGGAAGCTCAGGGAGTTAATGCCGCGCGCATCAGCACCGTGAGCTTCGGCAAGGATAACCCCCTCTGCACTACCAACGATGCCGAGTGCTGGGCAAAAAACCGCCGCGTTGATTTTGTGTATAGTGGTGGCTACAACGGCTAAACAGCCAAGGAGTATATGTTGATGAAACGCTGGCAATTACTGCCTGTTCTACCGTTATTATGTCTGAGTCCTTTTGCCCAGGCAGAATCCACGAGTGACCGGGTGCTCCAGCTTCAGCAGCAAATGGCGGTCATGCAGGGCGAGTTGAGCAGTCTCGTCGCGGTTCAGCAAGCGGACAAAGGCTCACAAAGCGCTCTGGCCAGCCTGCTTCAACGTACTCAACGTCTGGAGCAGGAGGTTCGCAATCTGCGTGGGGAAGTAGACACCAAAACCCATGATCTGCAGACAGAACAGCAAGCTACGGCCAGCAAGGTGCAGGCTCTGGCCGCACAACTTGCGGTGGCTACTCCAGCAACCGGCATAACCGCCAGCACCAGCAGCGTGCTGACCAGCACTTCTCCAGTCAGCACGCCTGCTGCAGCGGTGGCCAGTGCAGCCAGCAATACTTCCGCACCATCCATTCAAGGACTGGGACAAGCGGATTACCAGCATGCCTTCAATTTTCTGCGTCAGGGTAAATATGGTGATGCCGTCACCGGCCTGCAGGGTTTCATCCAGAAATATCCACAAAGCAGTCTGGTGCCGGATGCCTATTACTGGTTAGGGCAAGCCCAGTACGTACTGGGACAAAATGATGCGGCACTGAAAAGCCTTTATGTGGTGCCTACCCGTTTCAGCCAGAGCAGCAAGGCTCCCGAAGCCATGTTACGCATGGCCGAGATTTATCAGGCCATCGGCAAAAAGAAGCAGGCAACCGTGGTCCTTAATAAGGTCCTCAAACAATATCCCAGCACCCCGTCAGCACAAAAAGCGGAAGCACAGTTACAGGCCTTGCCGTCTCAGTAAGGATGGACGAACGGCTTCGCATCACCGAAATTTTTCATAGCCTGCAAGGGGAGACCCGCAGCGTAGGCCGTCCTGCAACTTTTGTGAGGCTGACCGGCTGTCCTCTGCGTTGTCACTACTGTGATACGGCTTATGCGTTTCATGGTGGTGAATGGCAGACTCTGGATGTCATCATAGATGCGGTGCGGGCAGGTGGTAATCGTCTGGTCGTCGTAACTGGCGGCGAACCACTCGCCCAGCAGGACGTGCTGCCGCTCATGACCCGGCTATGCGACTCCGGCTACGAAGTTTTTCTGGAAACCAGCGGCGCCCTATCCGTCGAAGCGGTAGACCCCCGTGTTATCAAAGTGCTTGACCTCAAAACGCCGGATTCTGGCGAGTCAGACCGTAACCTTTGGGAAAACTTAGTCCGGCTGAATGCCCAGGATCAAATCAAGTTTGTCATTTGCAGTCGCCGGGATTATGACTGGGCCAAGGAAGTTCTGGCGCGGGAAGGCCTGAGCCAGATCTGCGAGGTTCTGTTTTCCCCTTCCCAGGGAGAAATGCCGCTCCGTGACCTGGCCGACTGGATACTCACCGACCAGCTTCCGGTGCGCCTCCAGATTCAACTGCACAAACTCATTTGGGGCGATGTCCCGGGACGCTGAATGGTGCCAGACATGATTGAAACAAAACCTGCCATTGTGCTGCTTTCCGGCGGCCTCGACTCCGCCACGGTCATGGCCCTGATGCGTCGCGATGGTTATGCCATTCATGCCATGTCCTTTGATTATGGCCAACGCCACAAGCAGGAACTGCATTACGCCGGACTGGTGGCACAGGCTATGGGGGTGGCCAGTCATCGCACCGTGCATATTGATCTGGCCGCGTTTGGCGGTTCTGCCCTGACGGATGCCCAGCTTGCGGTACCCGAAAGTGGTATCGCTCCCGGCATTCCCATTACCTATGTCCCGGCGCGGAACACCATATTTTTATCTTTTGCCCTGGCCCTGGCTGAAGTAACGGTGGCACAGGATATTTTCATCGGGGTCAACAGCCAGGATTACAGCGGTTATCCTGACTGCCGTCCGGAATTCATCAGCGCCTTTGAGAAACTGGCCCAGGTAGCTACCCGCCTCGGCGACGAATCCAGAGGACCGCGTATTCACGCGCCTCTCCAGTATCTCGACAAAAGCGAAATCATCCAGTTGGGAACCCAATTAGGCGTCGATTACGGTTTGACCCGCTCCTGTTATCAGCTCGATGACCAGGGCCGATCCTGCGGCCGCTGCGACAGTTGCCGCCTGCGCCACGCCGGATTCCTGAGCGCCGGAATTGCTGATCCTACGCCTTATCAATAAGCCTAAAAACGGCAGTTGTCGTGGGTGCTTTGCAGCGACTTTTGTTTTGAGCCGTTGTTGTTCTTGGCGAAATCCTGCGCCCGTCAGGAGAGCTGTCTGAGCCCGCAGGGCGAGTTCTCTCCTGACAGCAGGATGCGCCTTAGAACAACAGGCGAGGAACAACGGAGCAAAAAGCACCCACGGCAACTGCCGTTTTTAGGATAAGGCGGAGTGTGCTGTGGCTGGCGTAGTCTCGAAATAAATACGCTCATTTCGTCCATTGGACGGCTCCTTAGCCAAGTCACGGCTCTGACACAGAGTGCCGGTTTCGTCTACCGTGACCAGGCGGGCTGGCTGTCCTGACCGACGTCACTGTGCAATATGGCCATGGTTTTACCATCCAGACTGACTTCTGCCAGAACCTTGCGGCCACCCCGATGGGTGCCATACAAAATCATCTGACCATTACCCGCGAAGCTCGGATGATCGCAGTTGCCCTGGGCATCCAGCACCCGCAGGCCGCTGCCGTTGGGATCCATCACGGCCAAGGCATAAACGCCATCCGTGCGATGAATAAAGGCGATGGCATTTCCCGTGGGTGAGTACTCAGGTCCGGCATTATAGCCGCCGCTGTAAGTCAGGCGATGGATGTTGCCGCCATTGGCATTCATGGCATAAATCTGCGGCCCACCCGCGCGATCCGAGACAAACACAATCTGGCTGCCATTAGGCGACCAGGTAGGCGAAGTATTGATGGCATCATCATTGGTCAATTGCCGCCGCTGCCCGGTCTGCAGATTGGCCACATACAGCTCGGTATGTCCGCCCGAGGAGCGTGCGTAGGCAATTTCCTGGCCATTGGGTGAAAAAGCCGGAGCACTGACAATTTCACCACCCGGCGCGATAGATTGGCGTTTTCCCGTCGCCAGATCCTGCACGTAAATGATGGCGCGGGCATTGGCATAGGTGACATAAGCCAGACGGTGATTGTTGGGTGACCAGACCGGCGAAAATACCGGCATGATGCCCCGAACAATGGGATGTGGATTCCAGCCATCTGATTCAGCCACCAGCAATTCATAGGTATTACCGGTCTGCCGCACATAGGCAATACGGCTGGCAAAGGGACCGGGTTTTCCGGTGAAAGCCTGATAAATGACATCGGCGACGTGATGCGCGGTCATATGCAATTCAGCGGCCGAACAGGTGAAACGCCGCGCCGTCAACTCCTGCCCCGTGCTGACATTGTAGACATAGACACTGACCGCATACCCGCCATTCAGGGGCTGCACCGAACCCACTGCAAGACCGGTAGCTCCCACGGCAGTCCATTCGGAAGCCTTGACGGCTCCCGGGGCGCGGGGATCACTGGGATAACCCGCTGGCTCAATCACCCGAAACAAACCACTGTGGCGCAAATCATTGCGCACCACATCGGCTACTGAAGGCTGTCCGGGCACGCCCGGACCAAAAGAAGGTATGGCAATGGGCAGAGCCGAAGCCACACTTTTGGTGATTTCTACGGTGAGTGCGGCCTGGGCAGGCAACACAAATGCTGAAGCCAGCAGAAACAGGGCCAAAGCCCAGAAGCGTTTAGCCATGATTGAGATCCTCCGCATTAAATTTAAGATTTACGACTTTGTACAGGGAATAAGAAAGGCCAATAGGTGGTGGAAAAGGTGCAGCTTGTTCAACAGTCTGGATCACCGCTCTGTCGAACTGCGGATTCCCGCTAGAGCGCACGAGTTGCGGTTGACCAATTATTTGCCCCTCGGGATTCAATTGAATTTCAACCACACAAGATAGAGCCGCAGCAAAATTAGTGTTCCAAGCGTTGTAAACCTTGGTACGGATCCTCTGCGCAAATAGACCGATCAGACGCTGATTTTCCGAAGCCTGCTGGGCGCGGGCAGCGGCCATGTTGGCTTCAGCCTGCAACTTGGCCTTTGCTTCGGCCATGCGCTGCTGCAAGGCTTTGGCGCGTGCGGCAGCCGCCGCTTGGGCCGCCTGGGCTGCCAGTTGTTTTTTGAGTTCTGCAGCGCGGGCCGCCGCTGCTTTTTCCTCGGCGGCCTTAGCTGCAGCCTGTTGCGCGGCCTTCTCCTGGGCAGCCTTCTCTTGAGCGGCTTTTTCCTGGGCTGCCTTTCTGGCCGTAGCTTTTTCCTGAGCGGCTTTTTCGGCGGCAGCCTTGGCCTCTTGAGCGGCTTTTTGTCGTGCGGCCAGCTCTTCGGCATGCTTTTCCTGCGCCGCGCGTGCTGCCGCAATTTGTGCCGCCTTCTGTCTGGCCGCTTTTTCAGCTTTTGCTGCCTGTTCAGCGGCAATTTGCGCCGCAGTAGGTGGTGGTGGCGTCACCGGTTTGGGCTCCGGCTTGGGAACGGGAACAGGCTTGGGAGTTGGCTTAGGAACAGGAACGGGTTTAGGCACCGGTTTGGGTACAGGCTGAGGGGCAGGAACCGGTTGCTGAACCGGGGCAGGCATGGCGGCCATAGGCATACTGCTGCTCAGTTGTGCCTGCATGGGTTTGTTGCCACTACTCGGTGGCACCTGCACATGAAAAGTCCAGAACAGGGCAAACAGTATGGCCGCATTGAGAATAATGGCCAGCAGCAAAGGCCAAAAAGGCTGACGCTCTTTCAATGACCCTCCGGGCGGGTCAGCAGGCCGACATGGGAAATACCGGCTTCCTGCAGCCGTGCCATCACGGCCATGACCTTGCCATAATCCACATGGGCATCACCACCTACCAATACCTGCACCTGACCATGACTGGAAGCGGCAATATGGCGTACATCTGTAGCCAGATCATCCAATGCTACCGAACTGTGACTGTCTTTGAACTGTACGGAAATGGTCCCTTGCCGAGTCACGGAAATCAGCACCGGCGGGGTTTTGTCCGAGACCGGTTTAGTGACGCCCTTAGGCAGATTCACATTCACGCCCTGGGTCAGGAGCGGCGCCGAGAGCATAAAAATCACCAACAGCACCAAGGTCACGTCGATATAGGGAACAACGTTCATTTCCGCCATCAAACGCCTTCTTTTCATGGCTTGGTCTCGGGTACCTGACGATGCAGGATGTTGGTGAACTCATCCATGAACACCTCATACTGGGCATCCAGCTTGTCCAGTTTGTGAATGTAGCGGTTGTAGGCAGCCGTTGCCGGAATGGCCGCAAAAAGGCCAGCCGCCGTGGCAATAAGGGCTTCGGCAACCGGGGGGGCGACGGTCGCCAGGGTGGCCTGCCCTGCGACACCAATATGCATGAAAGCCGTCATGATGCCCCAGACGGTGCCCAGCAAGCCGACGAAGGGGCTGACCGAAGACACCGAGGCCAGAAAAGCCAGACGATTTTCCAGACGGCCAACCTCGCGCATTTGGGCCACACGCATGGCGCGGCGGGCGGCATCGAGGGCATCACTGGGACGAATTTTGCCGCGCTGCCGCTGAAATTCTTCATAACCCGCACAGAAAATACTGCCGGCTCCGGTTTCCAGATTGGTGTTGCCGGAAACGTGCTGATAAATCTGGCTCATTTCACCGCCGCTCCAGAAGCGTTTCTCGAAACGGGTCAGGGCCTTGAAAGCACCAGCAAATACCGCCCATTTTTCAAAAATGATGGTCCAGGAAGCAATGGAGGCGATGACCAAAAGTACCAGTATGATCTGGACAACAGGGCTGGCATTCAGAACCAGATGGGCTACGGAAAGAGAAGCTGCGGGATGGGTGACAGTTTGAGGATCCATAAAATCTCACGGGTGAACACTGAGGGGAAAGGCCTGCAGAAGTTCTGCAGGAATGACGTGGGGACGAAAAGTCTCGGCTTCCAGGCAGACCACTTCCACCTCGCCACTGCACAAGTGCTTTTCCTTCACCGCAATATCTTGTTGAAAATGCATACGAACCGGGGTCTTGTGAATGATGGCCGATTTTATCTGAAGCAGGTCATTAAAACGAGCCGGGGCGCGGAAATCCAGATGCGCCCGACGCACCACAAAAAGAATACCGGGATCGCGTTCCAGCACATCCAGTTCATAACCTTTTTCGCGCAGCATTTCCGTACGGGCGCGCTCCATGAAGCGTAAGTAGTTGGCATGATACACCACCCCGCCATGATCCGTATCTTCATAATAAACGCGGACCTGAAAGACACTGTCAGCGGCCTCAGAGTGCATCGAAAAGTCCCCCGCCAGCCTTAGGTATCGGTAAACCCAACGCCAGATAACTCATTTCCGTGGCGCAGCGTCCACGCGGCGTACGGATCAGGTAACCACGCTGAATCAGGAAGGGCTCCAGCACATCTTCGATGGTTCCGCGCTCTTCACCAATGGCTGCGGCGAGACTTTCCACCCCCACCGGACCGCCGGCAAAGCGCCCGATGACGGCTTGCAGTAGCTTACGATCCTGACCGTCAAAGCCATGTTGATCGACTTCCATCAAGGTCAGCGCGGCCTCTGCAGTGCCTTGATCAATTTCCCCGTTGCCCCGCACCTGGGCAAAATCCCGTACCCGCCGCAGCAGGCGATTGGCAATGCGCGGGGTTCCCCGGGCACGCCGGGCGATTTCCTGGGCGCCCCGCAAATCCTGGGTAGTCCCCAGAATATTGGCCGAACGGGTCACAATCTGGGTCAACTCTGCGTCACTGTAAAATTCCAGATGAAAACTGATGCCAAATCGGTCACGTAATGGCGAGGTGAGCAAACCCGCCCGGGTGGTAGCCCCGATCAGGGTGAAGGGCGGCAGGCTGATTTTAATGGAACGGGCGGCAGGGCCCTCACCAATCAAAATATCCAGCTCATAATCTTCCAGCGCCGGATAGAGAATTTCTTCGACCACGGGGCTGAGGCGATGAATTTCATCGACAAATAACACATCATGAGGTTGCAGATTGGTCAAAATGGCGGCCAGATCTCCCGGCTTATCCAGAACCGGTCCCGAGGTAACTTTCAGACCCGCACCCATTTCCTGGGCAATAATGTGCGCGAGGGTGGTTTTTCCAAGGCCGGGGGGGCCGAAGAGCAGGACATGGTCCAGGGCTTCAGCACGCCCTTTGGCCGCATCAATATAGAGACTAAGGGATTCGCGGAGCCGCGCCTGGCCAATATAATCCGCCAGCAAACGCGGGCGCAGGGCACGATCCACTGCGTCGCTGTGGATTTCCTGGGGATTGAGAGGGCCTCTGTCCATCATGGGGTTGTGACCATCGCGATGCTGGCGGGTTCCATAAAATCAATGGCGTGAAAGTTGTTGCAAAGCCTGACGGATCAGGTCTTCAAGACTCAATCCATCGCCCAGGTTGCCAATCGTCTGACTGGCCTGTGCAGGCTTATACCCTAATGTCAGGAGTGCTGCAATAGCTTCCTGGCGCGGATCACCCGACACGGCTTTGCTGGTAGGCAAGGTGCTGATTCCACCCATTTTATCGCGTAGCTCGACCACCAGTCTTTCTGCGGTTTTCGGACCGATACCGGGAATGGCCGTCAGCTGTGCCACATTGCCTTCCGCCACCGCTTGACCGAGCTTTTCTGCCGGCAGACCCGAGAGGCAGGCCAGTGCCACTTTGCCACCAATACCATTGACACGAATCAACAGACGAAAAGTATCGCGCTCAGCCACGCTCATAAATCCATAGAGCAGATGGGCATCTTCGCGAATGGTCAGATGGGTATGCACCAACAGGGTTTCGCCTGCGTCTGCCATCTGGTAGAAGCTGGACAGGGGCATTTCCAGCTCATAACCCACCCCCTGGACCTCCAGCCAGAGCCAGGGTGGACGCTTCTGCAGAATGATCCCGCGCAACGAGGTAATCATGGGCGTCCTTTTCCCAACATATCAGACATGGCCGGCCGCCTGCCAGCGCTGTTGAGTCCGGGCATGATGGGCATGACAAATGGCACAGGCCAGGGCGTCAGCCGCATCGGCCTGAGGGTTTTTATCCAGATGAAGCAGCCAGCGCACCATGCTCTGAACTTGCGCCTTGTCTGCATGTCCAGCTCCCACCGACGCTTTTTTGATTTGCAGGGCGGTGTATTCTTCTATCGGCAGTCCTGCTTCCAGCAGTGCCACCAGCGCCGCACCCCGAGCCTGGCCCAGTTTCAGGGCAGAATCCGCATTGCGGGCCATGAAAACCTGCTCAATAGCTGCCGTATCGGGTCGATGCTCGGCCAATACCTGCGCCAAATCCCGGTAAATGGCACCGATGCGCTCCAAAAAGGGCCGACCAGCCACATTCAGGCAGCCATGGGCCACATGCCGCAACTCGCCACGCGCATCCGATTCGATGATGCCATAGCCGGTGCGCAAAGAGCCCGGATCAATGCCGATGATGCGCAAGGCCGTTTCCTGATGGACTGAAAAATTCAGGATGCTGCTTCCAGGCGGGCCATTTCCTCATCGCTGATTTCATAGTTGGCGTACACATTTTGCACGTCATCGTTTTCTTCCAGGAAGTCGATGAGACGCAGCAGTTTTTCTGCCTCCTCTCCACTCACCTCAATCGTGTTTTCCGGAATCATGGTCAATTCGCTTTCTTCCGGCTGCAAACCGGCGGCTTCCAGTGCCTGGACCACACTGTGCAAGTCCGTGGCCGCCGTATAGACAGCAATCCGCTCACCTTCATTGACCACGTCTTCGGCCCCTGCTTCCAGCGCCGCTTCGAGAATTTTGTCTTCATCAGCATCGCCGGGAAAAACAATTAAGCCCAGCTTTTTGAACTGATAGGCAACAGAACCGGCGGTTCCCATATTACCGCCGCGTTTGGAAAATATATGGCGGATTTCTGCGACGGTACGAACCTTGTTGTCGGTCATGGTTTCAATCAGGATAGCCACACCCGCAGGGCCGTAGCCCTCATAAGTCACTTCCTCGTAATCCACGCCTTCCAGCTCACCCGTACCGCGTTTGACGGCGCGTTCAATGGTGTCTTTGGTCATGTTGGCACCATATGCCTTGTCCAGAGCCAGGCGCAGTCGTGAATTACTGCCCGGATCTCCGCCCCCGGCGCGCGCTGCAACGGTAATTTCGCGAATCAGACGGGTAAATATTTTGCCGCGTTTGGCGTCTTTCAGTGCTTTCTTGAATTTGATGGTGGACCATTTACTATGCCCGGACATAACCCACTCCTTGCTTCTATAACTGACTTATTCTGGTTAAATATCGGCCATGATAACGCAAAGGCAAGGATGCCGTCATGCAAGTGTGGCAATAGCACTCATGGTCGCCCCCATGACTTCGGCGGCGTCAGCATCACGATGAAAATGCAGGGGCACCCCATAGCGTAACAGGGGATGCTGGCGCCGCAGCCAGGTCTGCAAGTCAGAAGCGGCCTGCCGGGCGCCGCCGACATGAGCCGGGACCACCGGCGCGGCACTTTCGCGCACCAGCCAGGCGACACCTTTCTGGGTCTCCGAGCGATTGATGCCGCCCTCGGGAAAAATGCCGAGTACCCGACCTTCTTCAAGAACATGGCGAGCCTGCAACAGTGCCCGCACATCACGACGATCCCGACGTACCGGAATGCTGTAGGTTTGCTCCAGCAACTGGCGCATCAATGGATTGTCGTAGTATTCCCGGGCCACCAGAAAGGACACCACGCGTTGATTGCTGGCGACCAGCAGCAGGGGATCCAACACCGACACATGATTACACACCAGAATCGCCGCGCCCTCAGCCGGTACGGTACTGTGCTCCCAATGCGCGCCCTGATAAAGGCGCAGATAGGCAGTCAGCAGACGATGCAGATTGCGCTGGGTCAGCGACCATTCGCCAATCACATCAGCCGGCTGCACAGCGACAGAGGACATGGCGGCCGTCAGGACACCATAAGCATGCGTTCCAGGGCCAGACGCGCCTGGGCCGCCGTTTCCGGCTCGACTTGAATCCGGTTGCGTACCTGCCCTTCCAGAAGATTTTCCAAGGTCACCGCCAACTGCTCGGGATCAATGCGGAACATGGTGGAACACATGCACACCATGGGCGACATGAATTCCACGGTTTTTCCTTCCGCCCGTACTTCGTCAGCCAGACGGGTCACCAGATTGATTTCGGTGCCTACCAGCCATTCACTGCCTGCGGGAGAGGCTTTGACCGTACGTAATATAAAATCCGTAGATCCGACTGCATCGGACATCTGACAGACTTCAAAGGCCGACTCGGGATGGGCGATGACCTGCCCCTGAGGGTGTTCCCGGCGCCAGCGCTCAATATGCGCGGGCTGGAACATCTGGTGCACGGAGCAATGCCCCTTCCAGAGCAGAATCCGGGCACGGCGAATCTCCTCGGGCGTCAATCCGCCCAGGGGCAACGCCGGGTCCCAAACCGGCATATCCCGCAAGGGGATATTCAGCTGGTGCCCGGTCCAGCGGCCCAGATGCTGATCCGGAAAAAATAACGCCTTGGGCCGCTGCTGAAAGGACCATTTGAGCACCTTACGGGCATTGGAAGAAGTGCAGACCGTACCACCATGCTCCCCGCAAAAGGCCTTGATGGCAGCCGATGAGTTCACATAGGTGACCGGGGTGATTTCCGTCTCCACATCCAGCACCGTCGCGAGCTCGTCCCAGGCGCGTTGGACCTGCGGGATATCAGCCATGTCGGCCATGGAACAACCGGCGTTCAGATCGGGCAGAATGCTGGCCTGATCGGGACGACTGAGAATATCCGCCACTTCGGCCATGAAGTGTACACCGCAAAAAACAATGAATTCCGCTTCCTGCTCGGCTGCCGCCCGGGATAACTGCAAGGAATCCCCATGGAAATCGGCATGACGATAGACTTCTTCGCGCTGGTAATGATGCCCGAGAATAACCGCACGTTTTCCCAAAGCGGCTTTTGCCCGGCGAATACGGGTATCCAGGTCGGCTGCTTCACTGCGCCGCAACCCCTGCACCATCACTGTCTCTACACCCATAACCACCCTCTCAGGCGCTATTGCGCGTGCAAAATGTTCCTTACGTTACGAAGCCGCCTGCTGTGCGTCAAGGCGCGCCCCAAAATGGCGATAAATCGCATCCCGGTTGGTCCACGATCCGGTACGGCGGGCCGCTTCGATCGCCGGCAACCAGGCAAAGTTCACATGCTCCTGATGACGCAGTTGTGGAACCTGAGGCTCGGGCAAAGCCAGGGTGAATATGCGCTCCTCGTTGAACGCCACCTCCGGCGCGTAACGCTCCCGCCAGGGTGGCACAATGGGAAAGCGATTCCGTACCCCGGTATCCACCAGTCCTTCCGCCGCAAATCCCGTCTCTTCACGGAGCTCCCTCACGGCCGCGTCCCGCCAGGATTCTCCCGGTTCCAGACTCCCGGTTACCGACTGCCAGAATCCTTCCGGTTGGGCACGCTCCAGCAACAGAACCTGCTGACCGGCGTAGATCATGACCAGAATCGACTCAGGAATTTTGAACATCGGCTCCTACTCCGGGACGCAGGCGGATACCCAGCTCCTGTAATTGCTTGTCGGCCACCACGCCGGGGGCCTCGGTCAACAGACAACCGGCTTTCTGGGTTTTGGGAAAAGCAATGACATCGCGAATGGTATCCGCGCCAGACATGAGCATGACCAGACGATCCAACCCGAAAGCCAGGCCGCCATGGGGTGGCGCACCATAATGGAGAGCGTCCAGCAGGAAGCCGAATTTATCCCGCGCTTCTTCAGCGCCAATACCCAGGGCCGCAAACACTTTTTCCTGAACTTTTTCCTGATGAATACGAATACTGCCGCCGCCAATTTCATTGCCGTTCAGCACCAGATCATAGGCGCGGGCCAATGCTGCCCCCGGATTTTTCGCCAGACTCTCCAGATGTGCGCTTTGCGGTGCCGTAAATGGATGATGGGTGGAAGTCCAGCTATTATCCTTCTCGTCGTAATCAAACATGGGAAAATCCGTTACCCATACGGGTCGCCATTCACCTTCCAGCAAATTCAGGTCGGCCGCGACGCGGTTGCGCAGATTTCCCAGCGCCTCGTTGACCACCTTGGCACTGTCGGCGCCGAAAAAGAGAATGTCGCCGACAGCCGCGCCACTGCGCTGGAGAATTTCCTGCAGCACCTCGGGAGCAAGAAATTTGACGATGGGCGACTGGAGCCCTTCGGCACCCTGATCCAGCGCGTTGATTTTGATCCAGGCCAGACCCTTGGCCCCATAAATGGCCGCAAACTGGGTGTATTGATCAATTTGTGCACGACTGAGCTGGGCACCACCGGGAACCCGCAGACAGGCGACACGACCCCGTGGGCGCTCAGCGGCCTCCCGAAATACCTTGAACTCCACACTGCGCATCAGGTCGCTCAGCTCGGTCAGCTCCAGGGGATTGCGCAAATCGGGGCGATCCACGCCAAAACGGTGCATGGCATCCGCGTAGGTCATGCGTGGGAAAGGATTGGGCAGATCAATACCGAGCACTTCCGCAAACAGTCCGCGAATCATCGGTTCGGCAATACCCATGACGGCTTCTTCATCCACAAAAGAGGCTTCTATATCAATCTGGGTAAATTCCGGCTGCCGGTCGGCGCGTAAGTCTTCATCCCGAAAACATTTGGTAATCTGATAATAACGATCAATACCCGCGACCATCAGCAGTTGTTTGAACAGCTGGGGACTTTGCGGCAAAGCGAAAAAATGACCCGGCTGGGTTCGGGACGGGACCAGATAATCGCGGGCACCCTCAGGTGTCGAGCGGGTCAGAACCGGCGTCTCAACATCCATGAAACCGCCACTGTCCAGATAACGGCGCACGTAGCTGGTGACCTGATGGCGCAAACGCAGGCGTCCCAGCATTTCCGGGCGGCGCAAATCCAGATAACGGTATTTGAGACGCAGGTTTTCAGCAATGTCCTCTTCGTCCAAGGGAAACGGAACCGGCTCGGAGCGGTTCAGAATCTCGATGTGCGTCGCCATGAGTTCGACCTTGCCACTGGGCATCTGCAGATTTTCCGTACCTGCAGGGCGGGCCCGCAACACCCCTTCGACACTCAAAACAAACTCGCTCCGGCATTCATTAGCCGCCGCGAAGGCTTCCGCCTGATCAGGATCAGCAACCACCTGAACCAGCCCTTCCCGGTCCCTGAGATCAATGAAAACCACACCGCCGTGATCACGACGGCGTTGAGCCCATCCGCAGAGACGCACGGTCTGTCCGATCAGGTTCTCGTTTATGCCATTACAATAATGTGTCCGCATGCTGCGTCCCGTATAGTTGTGTCAAATTACATCATCAAATAACAAAAGGCCGCCCGACCGGCGGCCCGCGCACAATCTAGCCCCGCTGCAGGCGCGGCGTCAATGACAGGCGCAACTGCCGCCCGGGCAAGCGGGCGCGGCACTGCTGGCGGCTTCGCTTTTTGTCGCCCCCCCCTTACTGCCCTTGAAATCTGTCTCGTACCAGCCGGACCCCTTCAGCGCAAAAGCGCCAGCACTGAGCTGCCGCTCCAGGCCCGGTTTGCCGCAGACCGGACAATCGGTCAGGCGGGCATCACTCATGCGCTGCTCCGCGCTCAAATGATGTCCACAGTCCTTGCATACATACTCATAAGTTGGCATCGTATCTACTCCGTATTAGGTTGTAACTGAATATGCCTATTAAATACGTCTTCAGGCACCATTTTTCAAGCGTTCTGTGTACTGCACAGTCTGTCACGGTAATTTTACATGTCTATCACGCCTGAACTGCATAACGCCCTGCAAACCCTGATTGCCCTGCTCGCCATTCTGAATCCCATCGGGGCCATTCCTATTTTCATTGCCTTGACAGCTGACGAAGATCCGGTCCAGCAACTGGCTACCATCAAACTGGCCTCCAGAACCGTTGCTATCGTGTTGCTCATCGCCGCTTTTTTGGGTGAGTACATTCTTCAGTTTTTTGGCATCAGTATCGCCGCCTTTCAGGTAGCGGGGGGCATGGTTCTGATGTTGCTGGCCTTCAACATGTTACAGGCAAAATCCAGCCGTTACCGCCACACTCCGGAAGAAACGGCCGAGGGCATGAGCAAGGAAGCAGTAGCCGTGGTACCACTGGCCATTCCCCTCATGGCGGGTCCGGGTACCATGATTACGGTGATTATTGCCCATCATAAAAATGCTTCCTGGTTTGCCAGCGGGCTATTGATTCTGGACATCCTGATCATTGCCGGAGTCGCCTACGCGGCGCTGCGCCTGGCCCGGCCATTGTCACGGCGTCTGGGCGTAACCGGCATCAACATATCCACCCGAATTTTCGGGCTGGTCCTGGCTGCCATTGCCGTCACCTTCATTGCCAATGGTCTGGCAGCACTTTTCCCCGGCCTGGTGCATGTCAGCACCAGCTGATCAGCGCATCATCCTGGATAACCTAGTCAAGCACACGGCCCATTGTAGCATCAGGGCGGCATTCAATCCGTCGGCAAAGCTGAAGGCAGATCGACGCCCGCATAGATCTCCTCTACTGAAAGTGCCAGGTCGACACATTGGCAGCGCAAACGATCGCTTTCAGGGTCATTCAACAACTCGTACCACCAACCTTCAGGATGCCGGCGGAATGCCTCGACAACGATTTTTTCGCTATCCACCAAAACATATTCCTGCAGGCTAGGGAGCGTCTGATAAGCTTGTTGCTTTTCACGACGGTCCACATTCGCCGTGCTCGCCGACGATACTTCGACGATAAGGCAAGGATCTTCCAGATAGAGGGTATCTCCAGACAACGGCGCGCCACAACGCAACACCACATCGGGGTAATAAAAGGCATCTACAGCTTCCACCCGCACTTTCATATCGCTGTTCAGAACCTGACAGTGACTGCCACGGGCTTTTTGCCAGAGCAGTCCATACAGGTTACCGGCAATCTGGTTATGCCGCAGCTTGGCCCTGGCCATGGCATAAACCTGCCCGGCCACATACTCATGGCGTATATCTGCGCGCTCCTCACCTTCCAGATACTCTTTGCCAGACAAAGGCCGTAACATGGCTATCTGCATGACCTTTCCTCCTGACTCAGCGTATCAACAGTCCTCATCATAAAACGTGGAAGCTTCTGTGTCATCGCCGCAAGATGGCAAGAAATAGCGGGTAGCGCCGGGATGATTCTTCCCTTTAGGGCTTGATGTCGCGCCCCAAGCCATATTTTAGGCGGCGGGCAGGCAGATACCAGAACAAACCATCCAGCAGCATCAGGCAGCCCGCAGCAATCAGAATATAATCGGTGAAACTGTAGGGTGTCGCGCCCAGTATTTTGTGGATGGCCAGACCCAGGCCGATAAATGCCACCCCGGTGCGGATCAGCGACAACCCGGTTCGGGCGCGCGCGTAAGAGGCGCGGTGACTGGCGGCAATGGTGCGCTGAGCGGCGAGCATATTACGCTCGCGGGCCAGATGGGTGCGCTCCTTGCTGGCCGGAACCGGGCGCAAAATCGAACAGTAATGGGGAATGGCCGCCGCCAGTCTGGCCAGGGCACTGTCATCCTCCGCCTCAACCGGGGCTTCAGGAAGGTGATAACGATCGGTAAAGCGCACGTTCTCGGTCGTAATATCAATCAAGGCGCTTTGGCAGGGTAGATCCATGCGGCTGCCACGCACTTTCAGATAATCGAACAAGCCGATCAGGGCCAGAACAATGCCGACCAACAAAATCGGCAGGTGGTAAGGTGAGAGGTCGTTGTGGGAGACTTTAGTCAGCACATTGGCCAGTGCCACCATGGCAAGCCCCCAGCGTAGCAACTTCATGGCCGTCCGGGCGCGGGCATGAGCGGTACGATGGGCAGCCAGCTTGGTGCGCCAGTGCGCCATGGTGTTACGCCAATAGGCCAGGCCCGTGCGCTCAATGCCAATGAGCAAGGGTGCCTCGGCATGCTTGTAGTCCTGTATGTACCAGCGGATGTCTTCCTTGAGCGCGACACGAAATTCGTAATGATGGGCAGGGATCAGCTCCTGAACCTGGGCACGCATGCCCAGGTTGTTCGGGTCAGCCGCAGCGATGATGACCGTATCGCCCATCTGCCGGATGGGAAACCACTCTCCGGTAAGCAGCACCTTGCCATCCAGGCCCGAAAACAACTGCGGCACGGGCAGGCGTTCATCATATTGCGCGATAGCGCAGTCATAATGCCGGGCCAGCGCATCCAGCAAGGTGCAGCGCGTCACGGCCAATTCTTTCAATAAGATGCGTTCGGCGTCGATACCGCGCTTGGCGGCACTATGTAGTGCCGACTGGAGCAGGGCTTCACTCAGAATGCCCTGCTCAACCAGGGGATAATAGGGAGATATTTCAGTGTTCATGCGGATAGTTGGTGCGCTTCCAGGCGCTTTTCGGCTGACTATAATCGGCATCGGCGATTTCAAAACTACCGTCGACAAGTGGTGAACTGCGCTTGACCCGTTCTGCCGGCAGATACCAGCGCAGGCCATCGACAATGAGATACAGGCCAATGATCACCAACGCGGCATCAAAAATTGTCCAGAGGATGTCTACATGGCCCGTAAATTCGAAGTAAATATAGAGTCCGGCGCCGACCGTCATGATGCTGAAGCCGGTGCGGATGAAAGCCATGCCGGTGCGCGCCCGGGCCATGACCGTCCGCAGCCGCGACATGACGTTGCGTTTGTCCGCAAGGGTGGTGCGCTCCAGCGCCAGGCCGGTAGTTGCAAAAACTCCTGGGCGCGCCTGCTCGGCATTGGCCTCAACTAGCGGATCTATATTGTGGGTATAAAGGCATAAAGAGGGAAAAATGCGGTCCCAAGGCCCGCGTTTGACGTGGGCATTACTCACCGCTTCCAGCGCCCTATTGGCGGCATCCCGCCCGGGATGGTACCAGAGAAAACCCTCCACCAGCATGAAAAGGCCAATCGCAATCAGACTCCAGTCAAAAATCGACCAGGGACCGGTAGGAAATTTGCGGATGAAGCCAATACCGATAGCCGCAAAGGCCACACCGGTCCGGGCAAAGGCGAGTCCCGTCCGCGCTTTGGCCATCATCGTCCGCAGATAGGCCAGAATGGTGCGTTCTTCGGCGAGATTGGTCCGGTCATTCGCCAGGAAACGCCGCCTCTCGACCGGAGAAAGTGCATCCCAGGCCTCACGCAGTCCGGCAGCCCCCGCAACCACCGGACTGCGTCGAAATGCCATCTGCCCGCCCGGATCAATGACATTCAGGGCTGAATAGTTTTCGGGAACCGCGTAGGGGAGATAGGTTTTGATGGCGCGCGACTCCTGTCGCGCCGGCAGATACCAGAGCAGGCCGTCAATCATGGCCAGAATCCCGAAAACCAGGAGTGGGATTTCAAAAAACAACCAGGCCCCACCACCGAACAGGCGCAAAAAGGCGACACCAATACTGGTCAACGCGACCCCCGTGCGTGCCAGAGCCAGCCCGGTGCGGCTGCGCGCAAAACGGGTCCGTTGCGCGGAGTAGCGGGTGCGTTCTCCGGCCAGATAGGTACGGACCTTAGCCAGTGGTGTACGCCCGCCATATACGGGAAAATCGTTATTCAGATCAGCACTGTTTTCAATCAGACGAATGAGATCGGGGCGCGTGGCGACCCTGAAAGTGAGGTTTTCGACACCAAGGGTTTGCCGGATATGCGCCAGCAAAGCCGGATCATCCGGTGTACAGACTATGACTTCAGCACTTTCCACCGTCCAGACCACAGGCAACCATAACTCGTTTCTCAGAGTGTCCACATCGAGTCGGCGGAGGATTGCCTGAGATGCAACCAGCCCCTCGTCGTATTCGGCCACGGGACAAGCATAGCGGTCCTTCAAGTCATCAATCAGTTTCTCTTTTGGTAATGCTTCTATCGTAATACCCCAAATAAATAACCATCGGCAGCACAGTACTGCGCAGACAAATATCTGCGCAGATACGCAGATGCAAACCGCCTATTATAAACAAATCGTGGCAGCAGTGACTAGCCGTAGTCGCGGGCAATAAAATTTCTGGATAGCTAATAATAGATATTATGAATTGATCCATTAAAAAAGGATGCATGGACAGCAAGCTGTCTTTTGCATCCTAAGGACGGAAGAACGATCGTAAAGGATATCAGGGTTTGATATAGCTGAAGCCAGCATGCTCCAGTTGCATGATGCGGACGATGCCTGCCGGAACAATGACCACCGAAGGATCCAGTTTGGGAAGATGGCCGGTTTTCTTCTTGAACTCTTCCATGCTGTTATGGCACACATCGAACTCCACGCCCTCAGCATTAATCGCGGCAATGCGACTCGCCACCGGGCTGTTGGGAAGATACATTTTGATGCCCGGCCCAAATGCCACGACAACAATCTGAACCTTCTCCTGACCAAAATAATTGAGCAGGTTCTGCGCATTATTCAAGGTGAGATTCCAGCGGGCCGGGTTATCCTGACTGACCTGGATCACCACATGATGCTCGGCAAAAGGCAAATCATGAATAAAAGTGGGGTGATTAAAATGAAAATCATGGAGCATCGAAACATTGGCTGAATCGACATTGGCCGAAGCAGTGGTCATGCCCAGCATACCCATCACCGGCAAAACGCTGGCTAATACGGCCACCTTCAAAAAGTTCTTCAATAACATCACCATCTCCTCGTTATCTTCATCAAAAGGCAATCATCGCCTGCATGGCAAATTCATTATCCACGGCATCAGAAATACTATTCGCAACAGGATTAGGCTGATGCGGCACATCCAGCGTCCGGAAGTAGTAACCGGCCATGATTTTGGTCAGTGGCGTGAAGTGATACTGCAGACCGATAGCCCAGGTCTTGAAAATGCGTTGCTGTGCTGGATCATTGGGCAAGCGGTCGTAGTAGTCATAACGTAAATTCGCTTCAATATGCTTGGTCAAAAACAAGCCGCCTTCCAGCATGTAACCATTAGCCGTGTTCTGACTGCCGGGATAAAGTTGGGTGTTGGTCAGTGGTGCAGCCAGACCAGGGGCGCTGCTGAATGCCGAAGCTGCCGATATCCAGCCGGTACCACGCATGTACTGGAAGCGGAATTGCCTGCCCCATTGGTGCATATAACCCTGCAAATACTGCACATCCACGCCGTAGCGATTCATACTGTAACTGGTGTCATTCAATTCAGGGCTGGCATGTTGATACCAGATACCCGCCTGCACATCGCTACGGAAGGGCCCTTTCCCCCCGAATATATAAGCTTCCTGCAAGCGCGCTGCATACAAAGGACTGCTGGATTGATTGCCGGCGGCCACCGTGCCAAACATTCCAATCATGGCGCCGTAGGTAAATTCCCAGTGACCGTTACGGAACCAGTCAAAGGCCATGATGCCTGGATAGCGGAAGGCATTAACACCCAGAGTCTGTTGACCATTAATCAAGTAGGCATTCAGTTTAGTATTGATTTTGTAAGGATTGCTGGAGTTATACATTGGTTGCTGCATCAATTGCCCAATCATCGTCGATGACAACACAAAGTTATAACTCATGAATCCTTGCATGGCTCCTTCGGCACTAGGCGCACGAATAAGGCCCGCTTCAATTCTGGCCCCTGGAATATAACTGAAGGTAAAATGCCCATCAATAAGACCAGGTTGATAACCGCCACGCACATGCGTGAAACCATTATCACCAAACTCCCCACCAAAAAAATAGGAAATATGCTTGTTCAGGTTTCCGCGCAACATGATTCGTGCTCGCAGAATATTAGCGGTAGTGCTTTGCGAAAATCCGGGCGCTATAAGATCAATGTGCGGGATCTGGTTATTTTCAAGGCTGTCTTCATTACCGGGTTGCGCATAAAGACTGGGCTCAATAAACCCAGAAACACCGAATATCGGGGCTTTGGCAGGAGATATCCCCTGCAATTCAAACCAGTTGGCGGCATGGGCTAACGGGGATAAACCAAGCATGGCTGCTGCGACAATAAGCGTGTTTCTGGAAATTTTATGGCCGTGATACATGTTCATCACCTCGCAATGTTTTGGCTGAATTTTTATATTATGAAATAAGCGACGACCAATAACTCGGGAATACCGCTGACCTTCGCCTTACAAAAATGGCAGCAAGGTTCGTGCCACCATGAAATCCAAGCTTATTGGTGAAGAGGATCAGCTGGTGCGGACAAAATAGCACAAGGAATTGTGCTTAAAAGAACACAACAAATAGGTTCCTCGTCATTTCAAGTGGGTAGCCTGAGATCCAGCTTGCCCAGGATCAGGTAGGCCATGTTGATAAAGTTCTTGTGCGTGCGGTAACCCCGAGCCTTGGCCTTGGCGGATTGAATGAGGC
>NZ_JACKYY010000030.1:0-40330 GCF_015100075.1 Acidithiobacillus sp. HP-11 | reverse complement strand
TGGTTAAGAATAAAAGGCGCTCTTCAACCCAACAGCTTTGCCAAATCTTCTGCTTTCAGGTGGGTGTACCGTTTTAACATCTGCAAGGTTTTGTGACCAGTAATGGCTGCTACCTGCATTTCCCGTAGCCCTTTTTCGAAAAACCGGCTGGTAGCCTCATGGCGCAGATCGTGAAAGCGTAAATCCTCTATGCCAGCCCGTTTGCAGGCACGGACAAATGATTGATGGATGCCTTCGTATGTTGTACCAAATACGCGCGGATCGTTTGGATTGTGTGGCAAGTCACTCAATACTCGAATGGCACGGCTGGACAATGGCACCGTTCGAGCCTCGCCGTTCTTTGTAGTGGGCAAGTGCGCCGTCCGCTTTTGCAGATCCACGTCTGACCATTGGAGGCCAATGCTTTTTTTTTCTTGGCTTCCGGATTCTTTATTCAGTTCCCACTTCTCCAGCATCTCCCCGGCCCGCATAGCGGTCTGTATGGCGAAAATGACGGCAGGGCGCAGATACGGGTTACGTGATTCAGCGCAGGCGATCAGCAACCTTGTCTCTTCGTCATCTAGCAGGCGGCGATCTCTAGACTTTGCCGGTGTAGGCATTTTGATCTGTAAACAAGGATTGCCGTGCGCAAGAGGTATCCCCCACTCTTTCATCGCAATGTTTACTACGCGCGAGAGTAGTGACAGGGCATGTCGCACCGTCTGCGGCGCGACCGGCTTTCCGGTTTTCTTACTGATTGTCTTGAGCCGGTGATCCCTGTATGCGGCGACAGATTCTGGCGATACGGCGGCAAGCGGCATGTGCCCCAGTTCTGACTCAGTAAGAATTTTAATCAGCGATTCAGTGCTTTGTCTCGCTTTCTTGTCGGGTAGAACCTCGCGCGCATACCGTGCAAGCATGTCTGCAACGGTTGTTGTCTCGGCGCGGCTATAATCCCGCCAGACGCCCTTATCCATCTCGCTTTCAATGGATCGCGCCCATTGTTCAGCTTCCTTTTTTCCGCGAAAAGTTTTAGAGCGCGTCGGGAACCCTTTCCTGATCACCCTCGCTTGCCAGCCAATCAGGTTTTTATCTCTATCGTACCTGGGTCCGATGGATGCCAAATTGTCGCTCTCCGCTCAACGGTCTGAATGCCCATTTGAGCATTTATTGAGCGAAAATTCAATATTGAGTAATGAACAAAGATGATAACTTATGTAACTTAATGATTTATATGGTGCGCCTGAAGGGACTCGAACCCCTGACCTACGGCTTAGAAGGCCGTTGCTCTATCCAGTTGAGCTACAGGCGCATGAACGAACAACGGATGTTTGTACAAGCCGATATATTGTAAAGTAGGCATCGTGATCAGGGAAGGGCGTAGATCTGCATTGAAGTAAACCAAATGTAATTCGTGGAGTGGCCAATGGACAAAAGCCTCATTCTGGAAAGCTGCTTTTCGCCCCAGGGCGATCAGCCGGAGGCGATTCGTCAGCTGGTCCAGGGGCTGACGGACGGAGAATTTTTCCAGACGCTTCTGGGGGTAACCGGTTCCGGGAAGACCTTTACAGTTGCCAATGTCATTGCCACGACCCAGCGCCCAGCCATTATCATGGCCCCCAACAAGACTCTGGCGGCGCAGCTCTATGCAGAAATGCGCAGTTTTTTTCCGCATAACGCCGTCGAGTATTTTGTCAGTTATTACGATTATTATCAGCCGGAGGCCTATGTCCCGTCTTCGGATACTTTTATTGAAAAAGATGCTTCCATTAATGACCATATTGAGCAGATGCGCCTTTCCGCGACGAAAGCTCTGCTCGAAAGGTCTGACGTCATTATTGTGGCGACGGTCTCCGCCATATACGGACTGGGTGATCCCGCTTCATATCATGGCATGATTTTGCATTTGCGCGAATCCGACGTCATGGATCAGCGTGCGATTCTTCAGCGGCTGGCAGAAATGCAGTACACCCGTAACCAATTGGAACTGAAACGCGGTAACTTTCGGGTTAACGGTGATGTGATTGATATCTGGCCCGCAGAAAGTGAAGACGAAGCCGTGCGGGTGGAATTATTCGGGGAGGAAATTGAACGGGTTTCGCTTTTTGATCCGCTCACGGGGAAAACCATTGTGCGTTTGCCGCGCTATACCATTTATCCCAAAAGCCATTATGTAACCCCCAGAGAGAAAATTCTGGAAGCGCTGGACAGTATCAAGGATGAATTGCGGCAGCGTCTTGAAGATCTCCGCAAGGCCAATAAACTGGTAGAAGCCCAACGTCTGGAGCAACGCACCCGTTTTGATTTGGAGATGATGGCAGAGTTGGGATATTGCTCGGGTATCGAAAATTATTCCCGTTATTTATCGGGAAGAAGCGCCGGGCAGGCACCGCCTACCTTGATGGATTACCTGCCACCCAATGCTTTACTGTTTATTGATGAATCTCACGTCACCGTGCCCCAGTTCGGGGGGATGTACAAGGGGGATCGCTCTCGCAAGGAGACTCTGGTGGAATATGGCTTTCGCCTGCCTTCTGCGCTGGATAATAGACCCCTGATGTTTCCTGAGTTTGAAGCACTCATGCCCCAGACCATCATGATTTCGGCAACTCCCGGACCCTATGAAATGGAGCACTCCGGGCAGATTGTCGAGCAGGTGGTGCGGCCTACCGGATTAGTGGACCCGCTCGTGGAGGTACGCCCGGCAAAAGGCCAGGTCGATGACTTGATTAGTGAAATCCATGTAGTCATCCGCAGTGGCTGGCGCATTCTGGTTACTACCCTGACCAAGCGTATGGCAGAAGACTTGACCGACTATCTGCACGACTTGGGTATCAAATGCCGCTATTTGCATTCAGATATTGAAACAGTTGAACGGGTGGAAATTATTCGGGATTTACGTGCAGGCGTATTTGATGTGCTGATTGGCATTAACCTGCTGCGTGAGGGGCTGGATATGCCCGAAGTGGCGTTAGTGGCGATTCTGGATGCAGACAAGGAGGGCTTTCTGCGCTCGGAGCGCTCGTTGATTCAGACCATTGGCCGGGCAGCCCGGAATTTGCACGGTCGAGCGGTTTTGTATGCGGATCAGATCACCAAATCCATGGCGGCGGCCATGGCAGAGACAGATCGCCGCCGCGAAAAGCAAGTGCATTTTAATGCGGTCCACCATATTACCCCCAAAGGCATTGTGAAGCCGGTAGCGGATATTATTGAGGGTGTGTATCGACGTAATGCCCAACCTGCAGCGAAGGTGGCGGAGAAAAACAGCACTTATCGCTTGCTCAATGATCCGAAAGCAGTTGCCAAAAAAATCAAGGAGCTGGAAGAGGAAATGTTCCGCCATGCGCGCAACCTGGAATTTGAACAGGCGGCAGCATTGCGGGACGAAATAAAAAAACTGGAAACCCGTCTGTTGGGTACCGATCTGGAAGTGTCTTTGTTAGAAGACTAATACCAGACCGGTTAGATCATTCATCCAAAAAACGGCAGTTGCCGTGGGTGCTTTTTGCTCCGTTGTTCCTCGACTGTTGTTCTAGGGCTCATCCTGCTGTCAGGAGAGAACTCGCCCTGCGGGCTCAGACAGCTCTCCTGACGGGCGCAGGATTTCGCCAAGAACAACAACGGCTCAGAACAAAAGTCGCTGCAAAGCACCCACGGCAACTGCCGTTTTTAGCTTCATGATAAATTAGGCGTTTTCTTTCGGTTCAGTACCCGCTACCAGGAAAAACGGCTCCTGATCAGCGGGCATTTCTGCCAGTTCGGCATCAGTCAGGCGGGCGTACACTTCAATGTTGTATCCCGTAGGATCCCGCAGCCAAAGTTCATGTAGAGGCGTACCGCGCCAGGTGGTGCGGGGCGGTTTAACAATTTCGGCACCTGCCGCCATGGCGCGATGATAGCTTTCGATGACTGCCGCCCGGTCTTTCACACCCAGCCCCACATGGTAAAGGCTGTAAGTGTCCAGCGCTTCTCCCTGGTCATTCACCAGAATAACGAGATTCAGGCACAAATGCGGGACGATAAAAGTGCTGAAGCGTGCCGTGCTCTGTTTGGGCGCGACCCCCAGAAAGTGCTCGTAAAAACGAGTGCTTTCGGCTAGGTTGCTGACCCGGAAACTGAGATGAAATTCCTGGGCAGCAGGAAACATCACCGGGTTCTGATTGGTTGTATCCATACGCTCAGGGTTCCATGCTGCCAATGCGATTCAGTTCCTGCCTTAACTGAGTGGGATCTTTTTCGAGCCATTCAGCAACAGGCAATTTCAGCAAGGCTTCAATGCGGTGCCGGAGAATACGGTATGCCGTTTGAAAAGCCGCATCAATTTCTGCCTCGCTGCCGGTGGCCTTGGCCGGATCTTCCACCCCCCAATGTGCGCGGATGGCAGGCCCGAGGTAGGCGGGGCAGGCCTCGCCAGCAGCACTGGCACAAACAGTAATGACAATGTCCGGCGTGGTTTTCAGTTCATCCCAGGATTTGCTGCTCAGGCCTTCCGTGGCAAACCCCTCCTGCTGGAGAAGCTGTATCGAACGCGGATGAACATAACCCGCAGGATGGCTTCCGGCACTGGTCGCGTGCAGACGTGAATCGGCCAGTCCGTTCATGGTGACTTCGGCAAGAATGGAACGGCAGGAATTTCCGGTGCAAAGAAACAGGATTTCAGGAGTTTTCATTCAGTACTTCCTCGTCAAGTGGCAGATTTGCAGGTTGGGGTAAAGAACAATTCCGGGTACCACGACAGCAATTTTCTGTCAGATAGGCGACTAATGCCCGAACTACGCTCATGTCAGCCCGATAGCGTTGATAACGACCCTCGCGTTGCACCGTAACCAGACCGGCATGTTGAAGGCTTTTCAGATGAAAGGAGATACCATTGTGGGGTTGGTCCAGATGTTCGGCAATATCACCGGATACCAGTCCTGTGGGCTCCTGTTCAACGAGCAAGCGGAAAATTTCCAGGCGCACGGGAGAGGCTAGCGACTCCAGTTGCTGAATAACATTTTCCGTTTCTTTTGAAATTTCCATCATTCTACCCGCGAACATTTCTTGTAGTATTGACAAGTATCAACGCCTCGTCAAGACTAACGTCACTTTCCAATCGACTGGAGTATAGCCCCATGCTGGCCGTAGTCATTTTTCTCGTCACCCTGATTTTGGTCATCTGGCAACCCAAAGGCCTGAGCATAGGCTGGAGTGCCATGGGCGGGGCGGTCGTTGCCCTGGCAACGGGCGTCATTACCTGGAGCGATATTCCTATTGTCTGGCACATCGTCTGGGATGCTACCTTTACCTTTGTAGCCCTGATTATCATTTCCCTGATTCTGGACGAGGCCGGATTTTTCCACTGGGCAGCCCTGCATGTAGCGCGTTGGGGCGGGGGACGCGGTCGCTTGCTCTTTGTCCTGATTGTCTTGTTGGGTGCTTGTATTGCTGCGGTTTTTGCCAATGATGGCGCCGCTCTTTTGTTGACGCCCATTGTGATGGCCATTTTGCTCCGTCTGGATTTTTCACCCACAGCGACTTTTGCTTTTATTATTGCTACTGGCTTTGTCGCCGATACCACCAGTTTGCCGTTGATGATTTCCAATCTGGTGAACATTGTCAGCGCCAACTATTTTAATATTTCCTTTTCACAATATGCGACCGTCATGGTGCCCGTTGATATTGTGGCATTGCTTTCCACTTTGGCGGTTCTCTGGCTGTATTTCCGACGCAGTTTGCCAGGCAGTTATCCTACGGCGCATTTGCCGGATCCGGCGACGGTCATTAAAGATCATCTGGTGTTTCGTGCCAGTTTTCCAGTGCTTATCTTATTGTTGGTAGCCTATTTTGTGACGGCGCACTGGAATGTACCCGTGTCGGTAGTCACCGGAACCGGGGCCTTGATCATGTTGGCTTTGGCTGGTCGCTGGTTGCAGGGTGGTCGCGATGCACAGATTCCGGTGCGCAAGGTGTTGCGCGGCGCTCCCTGGGCCATTGTGGTGTTCAGTCTGGGCATGTATCTGGTGGTTTATGGTTTACGCAATGCCGGACTGATCCATTTTGTGACCATAGCACTCCATGATTTTGCCAGCCATGGTCCGGTAGTGGCGGCGCTGGGCACCGGTTTCATGGCCGCGCTGCTGTCTTCGATCATGAACAATATGCCCGCTGTGCTGGTGGGTGCGCTGGCTATTCATCATCTACCTGCCACGGCGGATCCCATGCTCCGTGAAATCATGATTTATGCCAACATCATCGGTTGCGATCTGGGGCCGAAGTTTACGCCCATCGGCAGTCTGGCCACCTTGCTCTGGTTGCATGTGCTCAGCCGTAAGGGCGTCACCGTGGGATGGGGGCAATATATGAAAACCGGTCTGCTCATCACTCCACCCGTATTGTTTTTGACTCTGTTGATGCTGGCCTGGTGGTTGCCTCTGGTCTAAGGTCCTTGGCGACTTGACGTTTGGGCCGCTATTTCCTAAAATTTATACCAACCAGACGGTATGTAATAACAGGAGATAGTGATGCAGCTCAATACCGATTGGTCCAAAACGGTGGTCATTTACACCCCGGACTTACCCTGGCAGGGTTCTCCGGCAGAGGGCGTTCAGCGTCGTTTGCTGGAGCGGGACGGGGAGGAAGCAGCCCGTGCGACTTCCGTGGTACGTTATGTTCCCGGTGCCCATTTTCCAGAACACCAACACCCTCTGGGTGAAGAAATTTTTGTTCTGACGGGGACGTTTTCCGATGAGACAGGAAGTTATGGTCCCGGGACTTATTTGCGTAATCCTCCTGGTTCTGCCCATGCCCCTTATTCAGATGAGGGCTGCATCCTTTTTGTAAAGTTGCGCCACTTCAATCCTCGGGATCTGCAGCCGGTACGTGTCAACATGGCTCAGGCGCGTTGGTCATCCGGTCTGGTAGATGGCCTTACGGTACTCCCCCTGGCTGACTTTGAGGGAGAGCATACCGCGCTGGTGCGCTGGCAGCCGGAAACTTATTTTCAGGCACACCGTCATTATGGCGGTGAAGAAATACTGGTTTTGGAAGGAACATTTGCCGATGAGCACGGCGAATATCCCGCCGGAACCTGGATGCGGAGTCCCCATTGGAGTGCCCACCAGCCTTTCAGCAAGGAAGGTTGCCTGATTCTGGTCAAGACGGGCCATCTGCCTTTGCCGGCAGATGGCAGTTAAGTACACACGACAAGTGATTTAAGGAGATATTATGACGAAAGCCTATGCAGCCCAATCATCCACCAGCCCTTTAGCCCCGCATGAGATTGAAAGACGTCAGCCTGGTCCGGATGATGTCAAAATTGAGATTCTTTACTGCGGTGTCTGCCATTCTGATTTGCACACAGCCCGTAATGAGTGGAAAAACACCATTTATCCCTCAGTGCCTGGTCATGAAATTGTCGGCAGGGTGGTGGCTGTCGGTGATCAGGTCAAAAATTTCAAAGTAGGTGATTTTGCAGGCGTGGGTTGTATGGTGGACAGTTGCGGACATTGCAGCTCCTGTGACGAGGGTGAAGAACAATATTGCGAGAATGGTTTTACCGGTACGTACAATGGCCCGGTGTTTGGCGGGGAGAATACTTTTGGGGGTTATTCTCAAAGTGTGGTCGTCAAGGAGTCTTTTGTATTAAAAGTCCGCCATGACGAGAAAAGTCTGGCCAGTGTGGCTCCGTTGCTTTGTGCGGGCATCACCACTTACTCGCCGTTACGTCATTGGCAGGTTGGACCGGGTAAAAAAGTGGGTATTGTCGGTTTGGGTGGATTGGGTCATATGGGCGTCAAGCTGGCTCATGCGATGGGGGCTCATGTCGTTTTATTTACGACCTCGCCCGGTAAAATCGAAGATGGTAAACGTCTGGGCGCGGATGAGGTCTGCATTTCCACGGATCCCAAGCAGATGGCTGAGCAGGCCAACAGTTTTGATTTTATCCTCAATACGGTGGCCGCTTCCCACAATCTGGATGCCTTCCTGAGCCTGTTGAAGCGGGATGGCACCATGACGCTGGTGGGTGTTCCCGCCGAGCCACATCCTTCTCCGGAAGTTTTTAACCTGATATTCAAACGTCGTCAGCTGGCGGGCTCGCTCATCGGTGGTATTCGGGAAACCCAGGAAATGCTCGATTTCTGTGCAGAACACGGAATTGGTTCGGATATTGAAATGATTCCCATGGACTACATCAACACGGCCTATGAACGGATGCTGAAAAGCGACGTTAAATACCGTTTTGTCATTGATATGGCTACCCTGTAACAAGGGGTCCGAAAAATGTATCTACCGGGTCTGCTATAGCGGGCCCGGTTGCCAGGCCCTCCTGTTTTTCCCTTCCTGTTTATTGTTCGCGTTGTGCCTTAGGTCCGAATTGGCTACCATGCACAGCATCAAGCGCGTGCACGTCGAGACCTATGAGCAAATACATTTTCGTTACTGGTGGTGTGGTTTCTTCGTTGGGCAAGGGCGCCGCCGGCGCGGCTCTTGCCGCGTTGTTGGAGGCGCGCGGACTTAAAGTAACCATGATGAAGCTGGACCCTTATATTAACGTAGATCCGGGTACCATGAGTCCTTTTCAGCATGGCGAAGTGTTTGTCACCGCAGACGGTGCGGAAACAGATCTGGATCTCGGTCACTACGAGCGTTTCATTTCGACGCGGATGACCAAGCGCAATAATTTCACGACCGGGCTGGTTTATCAGACAGTGATTGAAAAAGAACGTCGTGGTGATTATCTGGGCCGCACCGTGCAGGTGATTCCCCATGTGACCGACGAAATTAAACGCCGGATTCGTATTGGTGCCAGTGATGCGGATGTGGCTTTGGTGGAAATCGGTGGAACAGTGGGTGACATTGAATCGCAACCGTTTCTGGAAGCCATCCGCCAGATGGCCGTGGAAGAGGGGCGCGGCAATACCCTGTTCATGCATCTGACCCTGGTACCCTATCTGCCCTCGGCTGGTGAAATGAAAACCAAGCCGACCCAGCATTCAGTGCGCGAGCTGCGCGCTATTGGTATTCAACCCGATGTTCTGTTGTGTCGGGCAGACCGCCCGATCCCGGAAGACCATCGTGCCAAAATCGCCCTGTTTTCCAATCTCACTGAAAAAGCCGTTATTTCAGCCATTGATACAGACAGTATTTACCGTCTGCCGCTACTTTTCCATGACCAGGGCCTGGATGATCTGGTATTGCAGGACCTCGGCCTGCAGGCTCCGGCGCCGGATCTCGGCGCATGGCAGGGGATTATCCATGCCCTGGAAAATCCCGAAGGGGATATCGTCATTGCCCTGGTCGGTAAATATGTAGGGCTGACCGAGTCTTACAAGTCGCTGGCGGAAGCCCTGTTACATGCGGGATTGCGGGCCCGGCGCAAGGTGCATTTTCTCTATGTAGATGCCGAAGATATTGAATCCCGGGGTACGGGCATGCTGGCTGAAGCTGATGCAGTCCTGGTACCTGGTGGATTTGGCGGGCGTGGTACAGAGGGGAAAATTACCGCAATTCGTTATGCCCGAGAAAATAAAGTGCCCTATCTGGGAATTTGTCTGGGTATGCAGTTGGCCGTAGTGGAATTTGCCCGCCATTGTGCCGGGCTGGTCAATGCCAACAGTTCCGAGCTGGACCCGGAAACGCCGGATCCGGTAATTACCCTGATGACCGAATGGTCTGATCCTGAAGGTAATACGGCTTATCGGGAAGAGGGCGGTAATCTGGGGGGAACCATGCGTCTCGGTGAGCAGGAATGTACCTTGCAGCCGGACAGTCTGGTCGCTAAAGCCTATGCCCAAACCGCCATTTATGAGCGCCACCGCCACCGTTTTGAATTCAATAACCGCTATCGGGCACCTTTGGCAGCGGCCGGTTTGCAGTATACCGGCTTTTCGGCGGATAGTGCTTTGGTCGAGGTGGTGGAATTGCGGGATCATCCCTGGTTTCTGGGCTGTCAGTTTCACCCTGAATTTACCAGTAATCCACGTCAGGGCCATCCGCTTTTTGATGCCTTCATGGCGGCTGCGGTTACCCAGCGGGAGAAGCAGGCATGAATCTCTGTGGTTTTGAGGTCGGGCTGGATCGTCCTTTCTTTCTGATTGCGGGCCCTTGTGCCATAGAAAGTGAAAAGCTGGCCTTGCAGACAGCGGAAACGCTCCGGGACATCTGTCATCGCCTGAATATTCCCTTTATTTACAAAAGCTCTTATGACAAGGCGAATCGTTCTTCGGGCACCAGTTTTCGCGGTCCCGGCATGGATGAAGGGTTGCGGATTCTCGAAAAAGTGCGCCGGGAGTTGGGCGTGCCGGTCATTACCGATGTCCACGAAAAAGAGCATGTAAAGGCGGTTGCCGAGGTCGTAGATGTCCTCCAGACTCCCGCTTTTTTATGTCGTCAGACCGATTTTATTCAGGCCGTGGCTGCAGCCGGAAAGCCGGTCAATATTAAAAAAGGCCAGTTTCTGGCACCCTGGGACATGCTTCATGTTGCCGCAAAAGCCAAGGCGACGGGTAATGCCCAGATTATGGTCTGCGAACGGGGCGCTTCTTTCGGATACAATAATCTGGTTTCGGATATGCGCTCCCTGGCCGTGATGCGCCAGACTGACTGCCCGGTTGTTTTTGATGCCACGCATTCCGTGCAGCTGCCGGGAGGGCAGGGGGATCGTTCCGGCGGACAGCGGGAGTTTGTGCCGGTACTGGCCAGATCCGCTGTGGCTGCGGGGGTGTCCGGTCTGTTTATGGAAACCCATCCGCGCCCTGCCGAAGCCCTGTCCGATGGTCCCAATGCCTGGCCACTGGGTCGGCTGGAAAGCCTGCTGCGCACCCTTCAACACATTGACCAGTTGGTCAAAGCCCAAGATTTTCCTGAAAATCATCCTGAGGATTTAATATGAACGCCATTGTCCGCATTCAAGGTCGTGAAGTACTGGATTCACGTGGTAATCCTACTGTAGAAGCCGAAGTTCATCTGGAAAATGGGGCCATGGGACGCGCCATTGTCCCCAGTGGCGCATCGACGGGTGAGCGGGAGGCCATGGAATTGCGGGACGGTGGTTCACGTTATGGTGGCAAGGGCGTACGCAAGGCGGTAGAACACGTTAACGGTGAAATTCAGGATGCCCTGTTGGGGATGGAAGCGGAAGACCAGGAGCATCTGGATGCTGCCATGTGCGCACTGGACGGTACTGAAAACAAGTCCCGTCTGGGGGCCAACGCCATTTTGAGCGTTTCCCTGGCCGCTGCCCATGCCGCCGCTCATGCCGCCGGACAGCCGCTCTATCGTTATATTGGTGGTCTGGGTCCGGTGCAGTTGCCGGTACCCATGATGAATGTCATTAACGGTGGTGCCCATGCCGATAATGATGTGGATATGCAGGAATTCATGCTGATTCCTGCGGGTGCGGAATCGTTTTCGGAAGCCTTGCAGATGGGTGTGGAAGTGTTTCACAGCCTGAAAGGGGTCTTGCAGAAGAAAGGATTGGCGACAACGGTAGGCGATGAAGGGGGTTTCGCCCCGAACCTCCCTTCCAACGAAGCGGCTCTGGAACTGCTGATGGATGCCATTACCCAGGCCGGTTATCAACCGGGTAAGGACATTTGGCTGGGTATGGATGTGGCTTCCAGCGAATTTTATCGGGATGGCCGTTATCATCTGGCCAGCGAAAAACGTGAATTAAGCAGTGCGGAATTTGTGGATTATCTGGCTGCTCTGGCTGATCGTTATCCCTTGATCAGCATTGAAGATGGTATGGACCAGAATGACTGGGAAGGCTGGATTACCCTGACAGATCGTTTGGGCGACCGTCTGCAACTGGTGGGTGATGATATTTTTGTGACAAACACCGCCATTTTGCGTGAAGGGATTGAGCGCGGTGTGGGCAATAGTATTTTGATTAAACTCAATCAGATCGGGACCTTATCAGAAACTCTGGCAGCCATTGAAATGGCCAAAACCCATTGTTATACCGCTATTGTATCGCATCGTTCGGGTGAAACCGAGGATACGACCCTGGCGGATGTGGCAGTGGCCACGGGTTGTGGACAAATTAAAACCGGTTCTTTGTCACGCACCGATCGGGTGGCCAAATATAATCGTCTTTTGCGTATTGAAGAAGAATTGGGTGAGGTCGCACGTTATCCTGGACTTGCAACTTTTTATAATCTCGACTAAAAGGTAATATTATAGAGCGTTTGCAAAGGCGCTTGCATTTCCCGGAGATTATTTCGATATGTTTGATTGGGCGCAGTTCAAAGCCAAAGTGAATACGGCAAAATCAGAAATGCGCCTGGTTGATTTCATGTTGCTCGCCGCTTTGTGTGCTTTGCAATACCCGCTGTGGTTTGGAACGGGCAGCTGGTTAAATGTGGGTGAATTACATCACAAGCTGGAGAGCAAAGAAGCAGTTTTGAAAAAGCTGGAAGCGCGCAATGATCATCTGGAAGCCAAGGTGGTCAGCCTGCAAAGCGGAGATCGCGCCGTAGAAGAGTTGGCGCGCCGCCATTTGGGGATGGTCAGTAAAGGCGAAATTTTTGTCTGGGTGATTCCGGCAACGGAAAAATCCTGAACAAGCCGCCTAACCTGTTTTGCTCAGGCGGCTTTTTCATTCAGGCCCGGTCTATATACGTCCCATCAGTAGTATTTACCCGGATTTTCTCCCCGGAATTCACAAACTGAGGCACCATCACCGTAATGCCCGTTTCCATACGTGCCGACTTGTAGGAGCCGGTTGCCGTCTGTCCTTTGATGGCCGGATCGGCTTCGGTCACTTCAAGAACGACCACCGAAGGTAATTCCACCCCAATGGGGCGATCATTATGCAAATTGACCTGAATTTCCGTATTGGGCAATAAATACCCGGTCTGACCTTCCAGCAGATCTTCGCTGAGAATGGATTGTTCAAAGCTTTCGTTATCCATGAATACATAACCGGTGCTATCGGCATACAAATATTGCATGGTTCGGGCTTCCACAACGGCTTTTTCCATGGTTTCACCCGAGCGGAAACGGGTATTGGATTTGGTTCCTGTTTCGATGTTTTTCATTTCGACCTGAACGAAGGCCCCGCCTTTGCCAGGCTTCACAAAATCCGTTTTGAGTACACGCCAAAGCCCTTTTTCATGTTCCAGAATATTGCCGGGGCGAATATCAAAGGCCGAAATCTTCATACCATCATCCTTGTGGGCATTCCCTTTAGAGGGCGTGAATTGTACCCTAGAGGCTTATTGCTGACCAGTCCGCTCCTTTACGAGGTTTCTCATGTCCGACACGCACACCCAGCCCCTGGAAATTCGCCCCTTGATGATCAGTCGGAAGATGGAAATTGACTGGGCAGACGGTCATACCAGTGTTCTCAGTTTTGAACATTTGCGGGTGGAGTGCCCCTGCGCGGAATGCAAGGGTCACACCCCGGATGAAGCCCGGGTGATCACCGGCAAGGAAGACGTGAGTATTGTCGATGTGCTGCCGGTTGGAAACTATGCCATTCAAATTCATTTCAGCGATGGCCACAGCACCGGGATTTTTACCTGGGAATATCTGCGTCGTCTGGACGCGCAGCAGGCCGGGACAGCATAAACCCCCGTTGACGTGATGACGCAAGAATCCTCTGAAAATTCTGCCAATCAGGTGCTGGAATCTGATGCACCTTTTGATCTCCGGGAGTTTTTGCGTACGCTGACGAGCCAGCCCGGCATTTATCAGATGTACGGCGTCGGCAGACGCCTGCTTTATGTCGGTAAGGCGCGCAATCTGAAACGCCGCGTGAGTTCGTACTTTCAGAAACAGCGGCATAGTCCCAAAACCCTCGCTATGCTGGCGCAGGTGCAACAGGTCGAAGTGCTCGTCACCCATACGGAAACAGAGGCCCTGGTGCTTGAGGCGAATCTCATCAAGCGCCACCATCCCCCCTATAATATATTGCTGCGCGATGACAAAAGTTATCCGTATTTATTGATTGAGACCGGCGTGTCTTTCCCGCAAATGAGTCTGCACCGTGGCGCACAAAAGAAAAAGGGGCATTATTTCGGTCCCTACCCGGCGGTGACGGCCTTACGTGAAAGTATGGTGCTGCTGCAAAAGGCCTTCCGTTTGCGGACTTGTGAAGAACCTACGTTTCGTAATCGCAGTCGCGCCTGCCTGCAATACCAGATTCAGCGTTGCAGTGGCCCCTGTGTGGGGCATATTCTCCCTGAAGACTACGCCCGGGATGTGAGTGATGCCGTTCGTTTTCTGGAGGGCAGGAGTGACGAGGCCATTCGCAATCTGGGCGAAAGGATGCAACAGGCATCAGAACAGTTGAATTTTGAAGAAGCGGCCCGGCGTCGCGATCAGATTGCCGCCCTGTCCAAAATTCAGGAGCGCCAATATGTGGCGCAAGCGGGTGGTGGCGATTTTGATGTGATAGCCCTGGTCCAGGAAAATGGACAATGGGTCATTTTTGTCAGCTTTATCCGCAATGGTCGCCAACTGGGTGGCAGGGCCTTGTTTCCTCAGCATACTGAAGACCTGCGCGGGCCGGATGTCATGGCAGGTTTTCTCATGCAGTTCTATAATAACAAGGATGTGCCGGGGAATCTTTTAATCAATATATTGCCTCGCAACGGCGCTGCAGTGACAGAAGCCTTGATAACCCAGTCCGGGCATAAAGTGGTTATGGATGCGCCGCAGCGGGGGCCCCGTAAACGCTGGATGGCTATGGCACATACCAATGCTGTGGGGGCATTGCGTCAGCGTACCCATAACGCTCGTGCGGGGCGGCGGAGAATGTTGTTGCTGCAGGAGTTTTTTGAGCTTCCTGAGTTGCCGCAGAGAGTGGAATGTTTTGATATCAGTCATACCCGGGGTGAGGCGGCAGTAGCATCCTGCGTGGTTTTCGGTGAAGATGGGGCGATGAAGGAAGCCTATCGCCGTTTCAACATCCGTGATGTGACCGGTGGCGATGATTACGCGGCGATTGAGCAGGCGGTCTATCGGCGCTATGGTCGTCTGCAAAAAGAAGGAATGGCGTTGCCTGAGATTGTTCTGATAGATGGCGGACCAGGGCAATTGGCACGTGCCGAGGCGGCACTGGCGATGCTGGAAATTGATGAGATTCAGCTTTGCGGCGTATCCAAGGGGACAACCCGCCGACCCGGAATGGAACTGCTGTATGTACCCGGTTGGCCGATGGCCCGGCAGTTGCCGCCCGATGATCCTGCCTTGTTGGTCATTCAGGAAATCAGGGATGAAGCGCATCGTTTTGCGATTACCGGTCATCGTGCGCGACGGAGCAAAAACCGTCAGGAGTCAGATCTGGATAGCATCACGGGCATTGGTGCCAAACGCCGCATGGCGTTGCTGCGTGCTTTTGGTGGGCTGAAGGGCATTCGCGATGCGGGTCTGGACGACTTGCAACGAGTGGAGGGAATTCATCAGGAATTGGCCCAACGCATTTATGATCATTTTCATTAAGGAAGCCAGCGGACTGTGATAAAGCGTTTACCCAATTATCTGACCATTCTCCGCATTCTGCTGGTGCCTATATTTGTTGCCCTGTTTTATTGGGGGGGCGAAGCAAGAACCTGTGCAGCAACGGCTGTTTTTGCCATTGCCGCCATTACCGACTGGGCAGATGGTTATCTGGCGCGACGCTATCAGGGTGTTTCACCATTCGGAACCTTTCTTGATCCTGTGGCCGACAAGATCATGGTGGTGACCGCCCTGATACTTATTGCCTCTTCGCAGGAAATGCCGCCAGTGCTGGCCGGGATCCTCATCAGTGTGATCGTGGGCCGGGAGATTACCGTGTCTGCCTTGCGGGAATGGATGGCGGAACTTGGTGAGCGCAAAAAGGTGGCGGTGTCCTGGCTGGGGAAGGCCAAGGCGACCACCCAGATGCTCGCCATTTTATTTCTGGTTTATCGCGAAGCGTTGTGGGGGGTGTCCGCCCGCATTGTCGGAATCGGACTTTTGGTTATTGCCGCCATCATGACTTTGTGGAGTATGCTCGGTTACCTGCAAGCTGCCTGGCCCAGTTTGATGGCCTCTGGCGCTGATCTTGACAAGGATGGGTGATACCTTTATCTTTGCGCCCATGCGGGAATAGCTCAGTGGTAGAGCACAACCTTGCCAAGGTTGGGGTCGCGAGTTCGAGCCTCGTTTCCCGCTCCAATATCAAGGGGAAGTTTTACGCTTTCCCTTTTCTTTTAAGGCTGGGTGGCAGAGTGGTCATGCAGCGGCCTGCAAAGCCGCGTACCTCGGTTCGATTCCGGGCCCAGCCTCCAAATAAATTAAAAAAATTCTCCTGCACCTGTCAAATAAACACTGCATTTATGCGGCTCTTTGCTGAGTTAAGCTTGGTACGCCAACTGGAACGCTGGTAGATCCACAAGAAACCACCACCACTTGTTCGAGAATGGCTCTAATCCAACGGAATTCGCCGCCACTAAGGCCATAAGATATTTCAGAAGTTGAGGCGGTACAATCAGTTGAGGGCAGAAAATATGGCGAAGAGGTTTGATTGAAAATAATTGGACCCATCCAGTATATTGAGGCCATCGCTGATGGTTCAGGCATTCGGGAGTTGGCGGGTCTCAGGGCGCGGTATGGCGACGGAAACTGGAAAAGAAAAAAGGCATTGCCGTGATAGGCTTGAGCGATGGTAGACAGGCTCTGGCAAGAATGACTGCATAATGAATATGATGTACCTACTCTCGAAGGTCCCAATAGTGTTAAGCAATGATTATGCATCAACGCGTCAGCGTAGTTATGTTTGCGGTGACTTTATTCTGTCTATCCCATTGAATCAATCTAAGCGCTGAAATTCACTCATAACTAGCCAATTTTGAATGCAGTTTTAAAATTCATGCGTAAGGCGTTTTATGCGTTATATCCGTTGTAATCAGATGTGTTTTGATCTCTATTTTATTTATTTTATCCATCATACCCCATCTCCTGTTGATGTCTGAGTTTATGATATGAATAATAAATTATAAAGTTTGCCATGTTGTCGTTTTAATAAAAATTGACATTTTTATATAAATATGAGATATATATGGAAACATTCAATATTTGTTTACTATAAAAATAAATATTATTTGTCCAGCTTTAACGTTTTTTTCATATTTTATTAATCAGGAGGTTCGCACATGCCTGTGTCCAGGAAATCCGACACTTCTCAAAAAAATGCTCTAAAACGTGAAGGCGGACTCGTTGGTCTGATATTGGCCTGTGTAGGAGCATCCATAGGTTCTGGCTGGTTATTCGGGTCGTTGTTCACGGCAAAAATGGCTGGCCCGTTGGCCATCGGGTCCTGGATTCTGGGAGCGGCGGCCATTCTTTTGCTGGCCCTGGTGTTTGCCGAGTTGGCACCCATGATTCCGCGTGCCGGAGCAGTCGTCCATCTGGCGCATGTCGGCAATGGACCTATTGTCGGACATATGTGGAGCTGGATTTTATTTCTTTCCTACGCCTCCATCGCCCCGCTGGAAGTGACGGCCGTATTGACCTATGCCAAATAACTATTATCCGGGTCTGTTGCAGCCGCATACGGATTTGCTGAGTAGTTTCGGGTTTTTGATCGCCGTGATCATGCTCGGTTTGTTTGTAATCACCAATTTCATGGTGATTGGCTGGGTACTCAGGATCAATAATGCGGCGACCTGGTGGAAAATTGGCATTCCTTTATTAACGGCGGTGATGTTGATTGCGGTGGCCTGGCATCCCGGAAACTTTCACATGCGCGCCGACAATACCCTGAGTGATGTGCATGGCATGTTCATCGCCATTGCCAGCGGTGGGGTCATATTCAGTTTGCTGGGTTTTCGTCATGCCATAGATTTGGCCGGAGAAAGTAAAAATCCCAGGCGGGATGTGCCTATTGCCGTTATCGGTTCGGTGCTGATTGCTTCAGCAGTCTATATCGCCGTCCAGGTTGCTTTTCTCGGTGCGGTGAATCCTGCAGATATTGCCAAAGATGGATGGGTACATTTGCATTTCCAGGGGGTAAATGGCCCCTTTGCGGCCTTGGCAGCGGCGGTGGGCATCGGCTGGTTGGCGACCTTACTGTATGTGGATGCTTTTATTTCGCCCGCAGGCACCGGGCTTATTTACACGACCACTGCGGCGCGGGTTACCTTGGCTACGGCTGAAACTGGTGCAGCACCCATGTGGCTGAACAAGATCAATCGCCATGGTGTTCCCTGGGTGACGCTTATTCTCTTGTTCCTGGTTGGCATTATATTTTTTCTGCCTTTCCCATCCTGGCAGAAAATGGTCGGATATATTGCCTCCATGACGGTGCTTTCGTATTCTATTGGACCCATTGCCCTGATACAGATTCGTAAGGCCATGCCGAATCTGGAGCGTCCATTTCGGTTGTGGGGGGCACCGGTGCTGGCCCCTATCGCTTTTGTGGTATCCACCTGGATTGTTTACTGGTCAGGTTTGCGCACGCTGGACTTTATTTTTATTACGCTATTTGTGTTATTGGCTATTTATGCGCTTACTGGAGTTTTTCGAAAAGGTCGCTGGGCAGAAATGGGCTGGCAATACATGTGGTGGATATTCCCATACTTTATGGGGATGTGGGTTATCAGTTGGATTGGCCCTAAAGATCTGGGTGGTCTGGGTTATTTGGCATTTTTCCCGAGTATGGGGGCCTTGGCGGTTTTGGCTCTCAGCGTATTTTATCTGGCTATTCGTGAATCAGTAGCGGATAAAACCATGCGCATATATATGCGTCAGTTTGGCAACAAGGTGCCTCCAGCCGCTCCTTAGATAAGAATGGAATCATGACTATAATCCAAAGGCTCGCCGGATAATATGCTTCTGCTAAAACACCTGCCCACGGTGCGCGAGCCCAGGCTTTACCTGAGCATGGAAAGAACTTACCTGTCTTACTTGAAATTTATGTTTATAGCTTTTGGTACAGGTATTCTTTCTAAAAAAATGATCTTGTTACTGGCTGCTTTGCATTTTTATGGGCTGATTCCTTTTTTTCAGGACTTGTATAAGCTTTTGACCTGGCCAGTGCTGATCTTGTTATTTATGGTTTTTTATTTTTTTGTGCGTGATCTGCGCTATATCAATCGTGGTGCCCCGGTCACTGCCAAAGAAATTCAGGATCCACGTATTTATTTTTCGGCGGAGCGCACTTTTCTTTCATGGATCAGAACCGGGATCAGCATTGTAATTTTCGGTTTTGTGATGGAAAAGTTCGATTTTTTTCTGACCAAGCTGGCGCTGATGATGCACCGGGTGATTACGTTGCATGCGAGCTTCTCAGGAATGAGCATTATTTTCCTGGTATTGGGGATTATCAATATTGCTGTTGGACTCGGTGGATTTATGCTCACCGTTTATCAGGTAGAGCATGGTGCGTATCATCCCCACCACAAATTATATGGGTTTTATGGCTTGTCTTTGTTGGTCTGTTTGTCATTGCTGAGTTATTTGCTGATCAAACTTTCGATTTGAGTCAATCTGGCCGCTGGACATCAAAGCGCTATACAGTACGGGCGCCAACCATAAAGACATGAATATCGAGAGCAGCAACCCACCCATGACCGCAATGGCCAAAGGCTTCAGTAAATCCGTGCCATGACCAATGCCAATGGCCAGAGGTAAAAACCCGAAAACATCTGCGAGCATGGTCATGAGGATGGGGCGCAGGCGCTGTCGCGCAGCAAAGGCCACCAAAGCCGGGCGGGGATGGGTACCCCCAATTTGGCGCGCACGTGCAAAAATCAGAATGACATTGTTGACGGCAATGGCAAAAACCAGCAACACGCCCAGAAAAGCCGTACTGTCGAGTTCCAATCCACAAATCCATAACAAAAGCAGGGAGCCCGGTGCGGCCAAGGCGATGGAAAGAAGCGCCGCCACGGCGGCGCGTTGACTGCTGAACTGAAATCCCAGCAGGATCAGCAGTAAACCCAGTGCACCGGCCAGAATCAGCGCCATCTGCTGAAAGCTTTGCCGCTGTTGTCGATAGTAACCACCCAGTACCGGGGTGATGTTGCCGGGCAAGTGCATTTGGGTGATGATTTTTTTGGCCTGACGGGCAGCCTGGGCCAGGCCTTCTCCCGGCTTTGGTTGCAACCACATGTAAGCATCAGGCACCAGATTCTGATGGGTCACAAAAGGAATGGCACCTTGAATGTGCAGGGAAGCAATGCTGGAAAGAGCCGTCATGGCCCCGTCGGGCAGTTGGATAGGCAGCGCGGACAAGGTCTGCGGGGTCTGTGGCTGCCCCACCAGTTTAACGCGAATAGGCAGTATTTGTTCGCCATGCAGCAAAAAACCCGCTTGTCTTCCCCAGAAACGGGCCTTGAGCTGATCAGCAATACCCGGCGGGGTAATGCCATAAAGTGCGGCCATGGGCGTGGGGGTGATTTCCAACTCAGGCCCAGCCGATGGGGACTTGAAGTTGACTGATGCAAAATCATGACTGTTTTTCAGGGCGGCAGCCAGCCGTGCGCCTTCACCACGCAAAATGCTGGAATCGGAGCCGAACAGATAAACTACCAGGGGGGCGTGTGCGCCCGAGAGGTTTCCCAGACGGACAATCATGGTCTGATGCAAAGACAGTCCGATCAGATTGGGGGCCATGCTGCGGTATTGTTTGCGCAGTTCTGCCATCAAGGTTTCGGTGCTGTCGTGATGATCCGGTTTGAGGACGATGGTGATGGCACCTTTGTTGGCGGGTGCATGACGGAACTCGAAACCACGACCGACCATAAGGGACGCCCGCTGCACATTAGGATTGTGCAGTGCCGCCTGCATAAAAGCGCGGCCGATCCGGGTGGTTTCGGCAACGCTGCTGCCCACCTGGGTGCGATAGGGTACAGAAATAATGCCTTCATCCCAGTGCGGGAGAAAAGCGGTCGGCAGGACTGTGAGCGCCAGTCCGGCGGCCCCTGCCAGTATGGCGACAGGTGCTATGGCCCAATAAGGGCGGCGCATCCCGGCGATGAGCCATTGACTGTAGTGACGGCGCACCCAGCGCTCCGCATGATGCAAACGGCGGGAAGGTGAGGTCACACGACCGGCGAGCCATGCTGTCAGAATCGGTGTGACCAGCAAGGCCACCAGTTGTGATGCCAGCAGGGCAATGACGATGGCCAATGCCATATGGCGGAACAGCAGCCCCAGGGTGCCCGATAAGAAGAGCAGGGGCAGAAACACCAGGCAGGAGGTGAGGGTGGCAAGACTCATCAATGGTAGGATGTCGGCGCTGCGGCGCAACGCCAACTGGCGACGCTGTGAATCTTTACCCTGCAGGCCATGGAGACCGCGTTCGACCACGACGATGGCATGGTCTACCAAAGCACCAATGGCTGCAGTTATGCCCCCCAGGGTCATGATATTCAGGCCATATCCGAGCGTATGCAGAACCAGAAAAGTGGCAGCCAGGGCCAGAGGTACTACGGCCAAAGTCGCCAGCGCTCCGTCCAAACGTCCCAGAAAGGCCAATACGACCAGCCAGGCAATCAGGCTGCCGAGTCCCAGGGCAATCCAGACATCGCGCAGGCTATGGCTGATCAGGTGGCTGAGATCATAAATGGGTACCAGATGGACGCCCGGGGGGAGATGTTTGCGCAGATTGTTCAGACGTGTTTGCACGGCGTGGGCGACGCTGACGTCATTGGCGCCCGACTGTGCAAGTACGTCAATGATCAGGGCGTGCTGATAACCGGGTACGGCTGCTTCACTCAGCAGCGGGGGCGGCCCGGTATGCACCCGACCCAGGGCGCCCAAGGCCAGCGGAGTGCGGGCACCGGAAGCATCGGGTGGGCCCAGTGGCAGGGTCAAGGCAGCCAAGGTCTGATCGTTTTCAGGCCGCGCTGTCGTCGCCAGAATCAACTGCTGATGATAGGCGTGCAGAACCCCGGAAAAAAATGGACCTTGGGCGGATTGCAAGGCGTTGATGACCTGCCGGGCACTGAGGTGATGCTGCGCTAACCGTGCCGGATCCAGGTCCACATGCACCTGCGGCCAGCCGCGTCCGGTGCCCTGCACCTGATAGACCCCGGGAATGGACAGTAGAGCCGGTCGTATTTTAAAGGCAAAAGTAGGCATCATTGCCGAACTGCTCTTTTGATTGGACACCAGCGCATATTCAGCAAATGGATAGGTATAGGGTGCCATGCGGATCATCCGCAATTGCGCACCGGCGGGCAGGCGGTATTGCGCCAGGCGTGCCTGGAGCATCAGATATGCGGTTTGCGGGTTGGTCCCTGGTTCAAAATAAATATTGAGCTTGCTCAGGCCGGTACCGGTTTGCGAGCGAACCAGACGCACCCCTGGCTGACCTTTTGCGAGCGCTTCCAGGGGCTTGGTTACCTCTACTTCCATGAACTTGACGGGCAGACTGCCGTCATTGACGAGGACCGCTACTCTTGGAAAATTGACATTCGGAAAGACGCTTTCCGGAAGATTCTGCAGGGCAAACCAGCCTGCACCCAGTAATAATAAGGCGCTGAGTAAGATGCTGAAGCGATTGCTCCAGAGAAAATGCAGATACACTCTCATGGTTGTTGCTCTTGTACCGGGGTGCCACTGAGCAAGCGATCATTGGCGCTGACGATGACCTGCTCGCCGGTTCGCAGCGCGCCCTGTACCCAACTCTGCCCGGCCTGACTGGCAATAATATGTACGGGAACAGCCATGGCCTTGCCCTTGCGGATAACAAACACTTCGATCTGTGCGGCATGCATTACCACAGCGGCAGTAGGAATCTGGAAGGCTCGGCCTTGAACTTGTTGTACTTCTGCCTGCAGCCATTCGCCGGGCAGCGCCCGACTTTGTACTGGCAGATCAATATAGACGGACACCAGTCCCAGATGGCGGGCGCTTTGTCCTACGGAACGGACGTGTCCCAGGCCGTGCCAGTCTGCACCGTGCAGAACGACGGTACTTCCGGGGCGTAAGCTGCGGGCGAGGGAGGGGGTGACATAGGCCTGTGCCCAGGGTTTTCCGCGACCATCCAAAGTCGCAATGGCTGTTCCAAAATTGACTACGGCCCCAGCCGGAACCAGATAATGTAAGCTGCCTGCAAAAGGCGCACTGAGGGTTTGTTGAGCGGCCTGCGCCTGTAAAATGCGCAGATGAGATTGCGCCTCTGCCAGCGTCAAACGACTGGTTGCGACATTTTGCTGGGCAATGACGCCATCCTGATACAATTTCTGGTCGCGCAAATACTGTCCTTGAGAAAAGGCGATCTGTTTTTGATCGGTCTGGATGCTGCTCTGCAGCCCGGGTGCCGCGATTCTGGCGATAATGGCTCCGGTTTTTACGGGGCCATCGGGGAGCAGCGGACCGAGGACGCGTCCGGTAACGGGGGCTGTCAAAGTGGCGGCACCATTACTTTCAACCCGGGCCAGCAGGGCGCTTTGCTGAATGGCAGCACTTACCCTGACTGGAGCCGTCCGCACGGATATGCCAGCCCCCCAGGCGTTATGAACGCTCAAGAGGAGCAGAACGCCTGAAAAAATGCGCAAGCAGCAAGATAATGATATCTGGTAAAAATGCGCTGAAAATTTCATACGGTTAAGCTTCCAAGAGTTGATTTTCATGAGAATGCCCCCTGCTGTCCCGGCAGGAAGCCGCTGTCCAGGATCAGTTGCGTGCGACTTAAACGGGCGCGAATCATCGCGTTGGTAGCCTGCAGCTGAGCCTGAACCCAGGCATCTTCAGCTTGTTGCAAGGCTAATGCGCTCTCGGCACCGGCCAGATAGCCCTTGCGGGTCATGTCGTACACCGCCTGAGCACTGTGCTCGATTTCCCCGGCATCTTTCAGGGCAATGCTGGCCGCCCTGGCGGTCCCGGCGTCCTGTGCCAGACGGCTGCGTATCTGCATTTGCAGAGCAGATTTAGCTGCCTGCAATGCCGCAACCTGTTCCCGGGCTGCTGCAATCTGATCGCGGTTGCGACCAAAGCCAAAAATGGGCATCTGCAGGCTGAGGCTGGCCTGCCAACCTAACTGCGCACTATGCGGTATGGTTGCAGTATCAACTCCGTAAGCGGCGTTGGCACTGAATACCGGTAAGCGGACACTTTGATGGAATTGCAATTGGGCGTGTGCCGCCTGAATTTGCGCATCAGCCGTCCGGAGTAAGGGCTGCGCCTGCATGGCTCGACTCTGGATTTTGGATAAATCCGGTAACGGCTTGAGTGGGGTGCTGATTTTTGCCAGCGTTGGTAAATGGCTTCCAAGCCCTGTTTGCAAGGCCAGAACCTGGCGCATGGCCACACTTTGGGCCAGGGTTTGTTTCAGTTTGCTCTGGATGCGCAACAGGTTCAGTTGCGCCTGCTTCAGCGCCAGGCGGGAACGGGTACCAGCAGCATAACTATCCCGGGTGGCTTGAAATACTTGCCTGGCAGTAACGAGGGCGCGTCGCCAGATGGCGATCATATTATTACTCAGAGCCAGCCGGTAATAGGTCATACTCACTTGTGCGGCCACTGACAGGCGGGTTTGCAGCAGATGAAAGCGCTCAATAGTGACCCGATCTTCGCTCAGTTTGCTGAGTGCCCGGGTTTGCGGCGCAAAAATGGGAACATGCAAACGGATTTGTCCCAGCATTTCCCGTGCGCCATTGGCACTGACAAAAACGGGCTGACCGGAGCGGGATTGGGTCCAGATAGTGGCCGCATTCAGGGAAAGAGCGGGTAGCAGTCGGGCTTCGGCACTGCGACTGAGATCTTGTTGCGCTTCCAGTTGGTGCCGGCTTGCCTGAACGAGGGCCTGATTATGCAGGGCGCTGTTAATAGCCTGGTTGAGCGTCAGAGGGGCCGCATGGGCGCCAATCGATATGCAGCCCAAGCTTAAAGCCAGTAGCCAATTTTTGGCAGCAGACTGACGATTATTCGGTATAAATTGAAAAAGCATTTTTCTCGACTATCTGTAAAATGTGTTTATGAATGGGGACGGTTTTTTTATTATGACATTGCTGCATGTCCAGAAGATGACCGCAAGATGACCAAATCGTCATCTTATTTTGTCATCATTGTTATCCTTAGAAATTATCGGGAAAGATAAAATGGCCGTCGTCCCTTTTCCGGCAACGCTTTTTAAGCGGATCTTACCCCCATGCAGATGCACGATGGATTGTACAATGGCCAGTCCCAGCCCGGTTCCCTGTCCACGCCGCATGCGTGCGGCATCTGCGCTGTAAAAACGGTCAAATACCCGGTCAAGATCCGCATCGGCGATGCCTGATCCGGTATCGCTAACAATCAGTTGGACCTGCTCGCGGGACTGTTCACAATAAATCCGGATGCTGCCACCGGCTGGCGTATGACGCAGGGCATTACTCAGCAGATTACTGACAGCGCGGCGCAGGAGATCAGAGTTTGCAGTGATGGATCCCTGAGCATCATTGTTCAGGGTAACATCCTGTTCATCCGCCATTGCCTGATAAAAACTGCAAAGAGAGGCCATTTCCTGATGAATGTCCAGCTGCTGCTTATCCAGCGCGTTATGATCCTGTTCTGCCCGGGCCAGAAACAAAAGGGCATCGACCATACGCGACAAGCGTTCATATTCATCCATGGCGGAGGCGATACAGGCCTGGTATTCCGGGATGCTACGGGTCCTGGAGAGTGCCAGCTCGCCCTCACCGCGTAAAATATGGATGGGCGTGCGCAACTCATGGGCAATGTCTGCCGAGAAGCGGGAAATCCTGGCAAAGGAGTCTTCCAGCCTTTCCAGCAGCCGGTCAAAATTTTCGGCCAGTGTGGCGAGTTCGCTGGGCCAGTTATCTCCAGCAATGCGCCGATGCAACTGGCTGGCGCTCAGTTCGTCCACCAGGCTGGCCAACTGATGGACGGGTCGCAAGCCACGCCGGGCAATCAAATACCCTGCCAGTATCGCGATGAATAACGCCAAAACAATCGATAGCGCGAGCGCGTAACGATAAAAAGCCAGAAAGTGTTCACTTTCGCTGGTGCGGATAGCCACGTAAATGATACTGGCTGGCTGGCCTGCAAAGCGTTGCGCCATCACTTGAAAATGTTCATGCTTTTTAACTTTCCAGTGCCATTGTTGGGGCTCGAAAGCCTTGGGTTTGCGGTCAAAGGGCTTGTTGCTGTCGAGGAGAGGATTATCACTGCGACCACGGGCAATAATGCCCTCCTGTGACCGGCTTACCCAGATGTATACCCCGCGAATAGTATTGGACTCCATCTGTATTTCATGAAGCAGTTCGGAAAAGTGATCGGTGCTGTTGCGCATGGCCGTATGTATGGCATGGATTTTACTGATGAGAATCTGGCTGTCGGCCGCACGCAGTTGTTCAGCCAGAATCCAGTACAGGGCAGCGCCCGCTACCGCAATCAGGATGGTGCTCAACAGGGCGTACCAGAGGGTGAGCCGGACCGCCATGGAGCGCCCCGGACGCTTTAAGATTTTAATGACGAAGTTCAAGAACATAGCCAACCCCTCGTAAAGTATGGATCAATTTGTCCGGAAAGGGATCGTCCACTTTTCGGCGCAGGCGGCGAATGGCAACGTCCACAACATTACTATCACTTTCAAAATGCATATCCCAGACCTGCTCGGCAATGCGGGTGCGGGTCAGCACTTCGCCGGGAAAGCGCATGAGGTAGGCCAGCAGGCGGAATTCCTGAGGGGCCAGGTTTATGGGCGTGGCGGCACGCCAGATTTTGTGGCGGAGCAGATCCATTTCCAGATCGGCGTAATAAATGGTCTCTTCCGTACGCAGATTACTGCGTCTCAGAATACTGTGAATTCTGGCTAGTAATTCTGAAAAAGCAAAGGGTTTCACCAGATAGTCGTCTGCGCCCCGGCGCAAACCTTCCACGCGCTGGGCTACGGCATCCAGGGCGGTCAGCAGAATGACCGGCTGATCGGGATGCCTTTTACGGATTTCCTGAAGAACCCACCAGCCATCCCTCTGCGGCAACATCAGGTCGAGCACAATCACTTCATATTCGCCGATTTCGGCGAGGTGCTGGCCGTCCACGCCATTGTCGGCAACATCCACCACATAGCCTAGCTCGTTGAATCCTTTTTTGAGAAAGGCAGCCGTTTTAGATTCATCTTCAATAACCAGAATTTTCATGGGAAAAAGCCAAAATGAGTCAAGAATAATGTTGGAAAAATACGCTGTATTAATCCTCTTAACAACTTTTCTGCGGATAAGAGCGGAAAGGAGGATATTTCATAATAAGTCATTTTTTGACCTTTTGGAGAATATGTATACAATAAACTCTCTCTTAATGGTCCTATTCCGAGATACTATGAAATCCTCAATGTCCATGGAACATAAACGCCGCTTGGCTTTCGGCGTTGTTCGTATCGTTTTTGGCCTGGTCTGGCTGATCAACACTTGGTTACAGTTTAATCCAGCCTATGCAGCCCACTTTCTGGGGAGTTTTAATGCGGACTGGGTGAGTGGACAGCCTGACTGGATCATCCAGTATGGACATTGGATGGCGAATCTGGTGCAGCACATAGGGCCACAGTCTGTGGCTTATGGAACGGTAGGGCTGGATGCCATTCTGGCGGTTGCCCTGATCACCGGGCTGGGCTTGCCATTTCTGGCCGGGGTAGGGGTGCTGTATAACCTCTGGCTCTGGAGTACGGTGGGTGGATTTGGCGGACCCTATACCCAAGGGGCCACAGATCCGGGCACGGCGATTATCTATGCCCTGTGCTTTGTTTATGTGATCTGGTCCCGAAGCTGGGAAGGTCTGAGTTTGAGCAAGGTGCCGCATAAGCCTTTGTATGCCCCGGCCATGCACACTGCCCGGATTCTTTTCGGTCTGCTTTGGGCTTTTGATGCATTCTGGAAGTGGCAGCCCTATTTTCTGCACAATGCCGTGACTTATCTGCAGCAGGCACTTCCAGGAGAGCCCGTCTGGATTGCTGCTTACATTTCCTTCGTGATTGCCGTGATCAACCTGGCAGGACCGGTACTTTTCGGCTACGTCGCCGCCATCATGGAAAGTATCATCGCTTTTTTTCTGCTCATCGGACGGGGTCTGCGCTGGATTATTCCTGTGGGTATTGCCTACAGTTTCGGGGTGTGGACAACAGCCGAGGGATGGGGAGCGCCTTATCTGCCCGGCAGCACGGCCAATAAAGGCGATGTGCTGGGCACCACCAACATTTATATCATTGCCTTCCTGTTCCTGGCGGCCTGGGTTTATTTCACTCCCCGTGCCCAGCGCAGGGGCGACGGCGATGCCTGAAGCCGCCTGATCAGCTCACGGTAAACTGCCCCATCATGCCATTGTCCTCGTGTTCCAGCATGTGGCAATGGTACATATAGGGGAAGTCGTCGGGAGCGGGCTGCCCATAGTGGGCAATAAAACGTATGGTTTCAGCACGCCGGATCAGCAAGGTGTCTTTCCAGCCTGTTTCATAAGCAGGGGGCGCCTTGCCATTGCGGGACAGTATCTGAAACGAAGTGCCATGAACATGAAAAGTGTGGGCCATCTCCGCATCGTTGTAGACCTCCCAGATTTCCGTGCTTCCCAGGCGCAGACGCTGATTGATGACCTGCATATTCATGTACTGATTATTGATGGAAAACAGCGGTTGGCGACCGATCCCCATGGACATTTGCGCCGGACCGTTGTGCAGAGCGTTCTCCAGAGCCCTTTGGGCGAGAGACATTTTGTCCATAGGCATGCCCCTGAGCTCGAAACGGCGCGACGGCGCATCCGTTTGCAGGGTGGGGATGCTTACCAGGTGATCGGGCAAGCGTCCAGCTGGGCCTGTGGCAGAACCGACATGAATTTCCAGTAGATCAAAATTGCTGCGATCAAAATGGTCACTGTCCATGGGATGCAGGCTCAATTCGGAAACCACCGCCGCAGAATCGCTGCGTAACGCCAATGCATTCCCTGCAAGTGAGCGCAAATCGAGAAGGATTTCGGCGCGTTCAGCCGGTGCCAGAAGTAATCTCTGCACCTTCACCGGCGCTTCGAGATAGCCGGCATCACTGGCAATGACATAAAAAGCCCGATCTCCACTCAGGGCAAAATTGTAAAGGCGGGCATTGGAGGCATTGAGCAGGCGTAATCTGACCCACTGTGCCGGAACATGCAGAACGGGAGATTCGCGACCATTGATGAGAAAGCGGTTACCCTTCATCCCCATGACGTCCATGGCCTGAGGCATATAAACCAGTTTGCCCTGCGCATCGAGCAGACGGTCCTGCACGATAACCGGAATGTCATCTATCCCCCAATGGTGGGGGAGACCCAGTCGCCGATCAGTGCCGTCCTCCACCAAATACAGACCCGCCAGCCCCCCGTATACATGCGGTCCGGTTCTGCCGGCAGGGTGAGGATGATACCAGAGGGTGGCTTCGGGCTGATCAATCGTATAGCCGTAGGTCCATGTTTTTCCTGGCAGGATGAGGCTTTGCGGACCACCATCCATGGTTCCGGGCACGTGCGCGCCATGCCAGTGGGTGGTTGTGCTCTGATCAAGGTGATTGTGCACATACAGCCGCAGCTGCTGTCCTCTGGGGATGCGCAGGGCGGGTCCTAAAACAGCGCCGTTATAACCCCAGGTGGCCGTTTTGAGACCATCACTCAAAACGGAATGACCATCTGCCATGTGCAAGTGAAATTCCCGAACCTTGTCGCGCCCCATGACTCCCGTATATAACGGCGGAATGGGTAGTGCGCCGGAAAACACCGGCTTGGGTAATGGCGAGGATTTGCCATGCACTCCGGCCATATTCATGCCACTCATATTCATGGCCACGGCAGACGGCAGAGAAAGGAGCGCTGCAGTGCCGGCACCATAAGTCAGAAACTGACGCCGGGAAATGTGAAGCGCAGAGGATGGTTTGGCGCTGGCAAGTTTGCTCATGGCAGGAGTTCCCTGGTGGGTATGATTGACCGTGGAACCATAACATTGGAGTTGGCTTGAGGGTCAACACTCTGCCGATCTTGCTAATCCATGATGTGTATTTTGGGGCCGCTATAGCGATACCCGAATCCCGGAACGGTTTCCATCCAGTGATGTAAACCGGTATGTTCAAACAGGCGTCTGAGCCGATATATTTTTACGACCAGCGTGTTAGGGGCAATAAATACTTTTTTGCCATTTTTCAGTGCTTGTGTAAGTTGCTGATAAGACAATGCTTCGCCGGGATTCTGGGCCATGCAACAGAAGAGGTTGTACAGGTTTCTGGGGAGATAAACTTTTTGATCATCGACGCTGACTATCCGCGCCTTATGATTGATCGATATGTGCGTGGATTCGATCCGCTCTGCTGCGCTGCAGTCTGATGATGGAACCGGTTCCAGCAACCTGTGCAGATAGGCCAGGAGAGGCGCCGTACCCAGGCTCCAGGGAATAAAAGTCTGGGCTCCGGAGTGAATGGCATCTTCGGCAAGGCTGCCCAAAAGCGCATTGTGCGCCTCGGCCATGACTAAAAATGGCAGATCTGATCCATAATTTTTTTGCAAGACCAGCAGTAACTCCCTGATTTCATCATTCCAGCCATTGGTGATGAGGACGGGCCTGTTTGAATGATTCAGCAGTTTTTCGCAATCCAGAGCGGATGTTACCGTCTGAACTATATAAGCGGTATGAAGATTTATGCTTTGCAACAGTCTGGATTCATGTTGATCTCTTTGCGGGGATAACACGACAATATCCGGATCACTTTTGAACATTCTTTTTGTTGTGGGCATATGTAGCCAGGCCAGTCCTTCCACCACAATCCAGTGCAGATGAGCGGAAATGAAGGGGATTATAGAGGGTAAAAACATGTGTATGGTCCTGCAATGTTCAGATAAACCAGTCGGTGTGTGCACACTTTTTGAATCCATACATGGTAGCTTGGTAATGTGACATTATTATGACAATCTGCTCTCCCCGGCTTGCTTCTGAAAAGATGCGGGAACCATTCGTCATGATAAGGACATTTTTTAAGGTGTTCTTCCGGGTGTGCATGATGAAAATGGTCATAATATCGTCATCAAATTGTCATCTGTTTGACATATTCCCCTGATAGATTGTGCGGCTGCAAAACCAAGGGCTGACTCAGTCCTTAACGCCTACATAAAACAGGGAGAAACAAAATCATGAGTAAATCCGTATCATTACGTCCTTTGGTGTTGGCCCTCGTGGCTGGTGGTGTGTTGTTGACGGCTACCAGTGTCATGGCAGATACCATCACTGCTGCCACGGTAAGCAGTCAGGACAACGCAGCGGTGAATGTGGGAGAGGTCAATGCGGCCGCTGCTTCTCAATCCTTTCTGGGTAGCAGAGGAGTACATTCATTAACCCAGAAACACCGTTTTGACTCCGGTCAGTCCATAAAGGTATTGGGTAAACAACAAATTGCAGCTGCAGGACCGGTGGGCGGCAGTGCTCAGGCATTAGCCTACGCACCAGGCGTAAATGTGACGGGATACGGAAATACCGGCTCCACCAAAACATCCATCAGTGTCAATGGAATCAGTCAGGGCTGGGGTGGTTTTGGCGGGAGTGTCATAGATGCCGGTAACCTCTCGGTGACTTTTGATGGCGTTCCCATGGTCAATCCATCCACTGGTCTTTGGGAAAGTCCGCAAGTCCCACAAACGGGAATTTTACAGGGAATTGGTATCACCTACGGGCCGGGTAATCCGGTGAATCGCTGGTATAACAATATTGGCGGCCAAATCGCCTTTGTCCCTTTGCAGCCAACGGCACAGCCGGGCGCCAGCATCAAGATGACCTATGGAAGCTATAATTCCAAGAATATTGTGTTCAATGTCCGTACCGGCAGCATAGACGGATGGTCAACCATTATGGCGGGTGGCGCAGGATCCAGTAACAGTTACCGGCAAAGCCCCGATGGATTCGCGAATCCGAGTTACAATTATGCCTGGTTTCTGAAAACCAAAAAAACCTATACGGATGGTGATTTTTCATTGGGGGCCTATCTGGCCAAGGGTTCCGGATACCGTCCGGTTCCGGTTCCGGTCAACCCTATTGCCGGCGTCACTTATACCGGTGCCGCAACGGGACCATTATATAGCCAGAAAACTACCGGGTTTTATTCATCCATTCCTTTTGATATCTGGAACAAGGATGACAGCAATACGACCTGGCTGATTTACAGCAAGCTGAATCAGAAGCTGGACAAAACCTTTGCTTTGCACAATATGATCTGGTATCGCTACGGCCATCGCTTGCATCAGCATTATAATAATTACGGCTTGAGTAATCCCAGCAATCTCTATGAATACAACAATCCTCATGACAGCGTGTACGGGGACAAGCTATGGATTTCCGCCAAGCTTCCCTATAATGATGTCAGCTTCGGCGGCTTCTTTCTGAACAGCCAATATAATACCAAAAACGCTTTTTATAATCCGGCGGATGGTGGTTCTCTTGCGCTCCCCAATCATTCCTATCGGAATGATATTTTTAGCCAGACAGATTTGGCGGCATTTGTGCAGGATCGCATCAGTCCCATGCATAATCTGCATATTACTCCGGGGGTGCGCTTTATCAATTATCAGACCCAATACACACAGGGGGCAGATATTCCCGGAGCGACAGGCACCAATCAGGGCAAGCTGCCTGCTTCCAATAAAAGCTTTACCAAGGTGGAACCCTCGGTGGATTTCAACTGGAAGCCGCTGCAGTGGTTGGCGGTATTTGCAAGTTATGCCCAGGCCTACAAAGAACCGCAGGTTGGCGGTGGTGGCGGTCTCTACCAGAGTATCCGGCCGGTGTATAACCTTGAACATAGTGCGGATTATAATGCCGGCATAAAATTGCATTTTAATGATGCGGATTATCTGCACCATTTCTTCGCCATGTTCAGTTTTTATCATCTGCATTTCAGCAACCAGTTTGTTGCTGCCTATGATGCTAATGGAAATTATCTGGGGGACGCTGATGGTGACTCCATTTACCAGGGTGTAAACATCGCTCTGGAAGATGATCCCCTCTATAATGTGCATGTTTTTGCCAACCTGAATTTCGAGAAAGCCACTTTTGCACACTATACGACGGGTGGCGTCAGTTATCAGGGCTTGCCGGTATCCAATGTTCCCGAAAGCACGTTTAACATTGGTGCCAAATATCGCTATTTTCTGGATGGTATCCTGATGTCGCCCAGCATCTGGTACACCTATACCGGTGCCCAGAATATGTGGAATAACAATACGGTTATGCCCAGCAGTCAGAAAATTCCCGCCTATGACACGCTGAACCTCGGGCTGGAAAGCGTAATTCCCACCCATGGATCGGTACCTCTGCTGAAAGACGTGAAGCTCAACCTGGATATGCTGAATGTGACCAACAATCATTATAATCCGTTTGAGTACGTTACTTCCGGTGGTTTGCTCGGTGGAAATTCACAAGGACAGGTGCTGGCTCTCCCCGGAGCCCCGTTTACCGTCTATGGAAGTATTTCTGCTGACTTCTAAAACCTCTGCACAGCGGGGATGGAAATTTCTTCATCCTCGCTTAATGATCTTGTTCGGACGTAATTTGAGGGAAATTTTTCACATGAAAAAAACCGCACTAGCCAGATATGTGCTTTCGGTAATGACCATTTTTTTGCTATTTTTGGGGGTTGCCAATGCCGGAACAAGCACATTCAAACTGATCAAAGTTATTCCATTGCCGACCACGGATCAAGGTGGCGATGCAGTCAGTTATGATCCTTCCAATCATTGTGTTTATGTATCCATGGGAAAGACCGATGCCGGTGGCGTGGTCATCAATGCGGATACGAACGCACTCGTCAAGGTGGTTCGTGACGGTCTTGTCCGTCCATATGGTATGGCTTTTGACCATCAATACGTTTATTGGACATCCAATAAACTGGAGCATTCGGCGGGCGCGGGCAATAATACTGTACCTGAAAAAAAGTCCAGAATTTTTGTTGTCAATAAGGCTGACTGGAAGGTGGTTAATGTCTTTGATACGGTAGGTTCTGGTGCTGATGGCATCTGGGTGGACCAGAAATTGGGACGCCTTTATGTGGCCATGGATGACAGTAACTGGATTGATGTTTATACCTTGGGAAAAGCACCCAAATTTGTCGGGAAAATTTCCTTGTATCCGGAAACTGGTCATGGTCCTGATCTGGGTGTGTTGCTCAGTGCCCGGCATTTGTTGTACATGCCGGATGATTCCTGGGAAGAAAAAATCAATTTGCTGAACGGGCAAATTGAAGACAAGACCAATGTTGCTCCTTACTTTCCGGTCTCAGCGACAAAGCATCATCCTGATACCAAGGGACAAATTGTTGATCCGGAAAACCATACACTTTGGGTGGGCACTACGGGTTCCCGGATTTTTGTCTTTAATGCGGGCAATTTGAAAGTGCTCAAGCAGTTGCCTGCGCGGGCCGGTATTGATCAGGTTGCCTATGATCCGGCCTATCATTTGGTTTATGCCTTTGAAAGTAATGCCAAAGGCTTCAATGTCTATAATGCCCGAACCATGAAGCCGGTTACTTTTGTCTCTACCGGTTATGGCAAGACCCATACTGGAGCGGTAGACCCCGGTAACCACAAGATTTTTGTTTATGTGGGCGAGGCGCATGCGGTTTATGTGTATCAGCCTGTCCATGATTGAGGGATAGACTTCCGGTTGCTACTCATAGCTATAATTCACGACTTGCCATAAGCAGGTCGTTTTTTAACCAAGCAACCGGACATTTTATAAAAAGGGTTTCATCGATGCACGGATCAGATAGCTTACCCTGGCCACGCAGTGTCAAGTGGCTGCATATATTTTTGGCGCTGTTCATCACCTTTCAGTTGATGAGCGAGCTGGACATGAAAGCCATCTGGAAACATGTAGGTATTTCAGCGTTTCGGCACTTTCTGTTTGTATCCCATATGTGGGTGGGGATGGCCAGCACCCTGGTGATCATCCTGTTCTGGCTGGTTGTTGCCGGGAACGCTCAATTACGTGCCCATCTGTTTCCCTATCATGGGGTTTATCTGCAGCGTATTGGTAAAGATATTCAGGGTGCGACACGCGGTATTTTCCCCCCGGCGGGTATGCGTGGCGGATTGCCGGGCCTGGTCCATGGTTTGGGTCTTCTGGCCATTTCCGCCATGGGGGCTTCGGGGGTGGTGATGTTTGTGATGATTTATGCGGCTGGCGGCGTCAAGCCCGGCGATGCTTATGGCATTCCCCATGCCATCCATTCCCTGATTGCCAATCTGGTATGGGCTTACTGGTGGGGTCATATTGCCATGGCTCTGCTGCATGCGTCGCGTACCCCACGGATTTTGCGAATATTTATTCCCTAATTCTGGGCTAATACCGGGGCGGTATAGTGCGTAAACGGAGGGAATCAATGGGATCCCTCCATCATTTAACGCAGGTAACAGGAGCAAAATCATGAAAATATCTATACGGTTGGTGGGCGGTATTGTGGGCGGGGTGTTATTGCTGTCTGCTTTTGGTGCTTATGCTTTTACCGGCCAGGAGTTGGCTGGTAAAGCGAAGATCAGTATCGCCCAGGCACGCGCAACGGCTTTACGGACTTATCCCGGTAACATCACCGATCAGGAGCTGGAGAAAGAAAAAGGCGGCAGTGGCTTACGATATTCTTTCGTGATCAAAAAAGGGCATGTCAGTCATGAAGTCGGTGTTGATGCCATGACCGGTGCCATTCTGGAGAACTCCGTTGAGGGTGACCATGCGGATTAAGGCCTTATAGTTTTTAATCGGTGCTGACCCGCTCTTTCGAGCGGGTTTTGTCTGTGTTTGTGGGGGGTGACACTCAAAATGCGTATTCTGCTGGTCGAAGACGACCGAATGATAGGTGAAGCCATCTCTGTTGCGCTGCGGGATGCCGCTTATGCTGTGGATTGGACGCGTGATGGTGAAACGGCCCTGCAAGCCATTACCAATCAGGAATATCAGGCCATTCTTCTGGATTTGGGCTTGCCCAAACTGGATGGTTGTACGGTGCTGCAGCGGGTGCGGGCAATGGGTAGTGATCTGCCGATCATTATTATTTCTGCCCGGGATGCCCTATCAGACCGGATTGAGGGTTTGGACCTGGGGGCGGATGATTATCTGGTCAAACCTTTTGCCATGGATGAATTGTTGGCGCGCTTGCGTGCCATTATCCGTCGTCAGGGTGGACAGAGGTCGCCGGTGCTCAGCAGCGGATCCCTGCAGCTTGATTTAAGTACCCATATCGCGCAGCTTGGCGAAGTCAGTGTGCTGCTGAGCCGTCGGGAATTCGCCTTGCTGCAGGCTTTATTATTACGCCCCGGTGCGATACTGAGCCGGGCACAACTGGAAGAACGGCTCTATGGGTGGGGCGAAGAAATAGAAAGTAACAGCATTGATTTCCTGATACATGCTTTGCGCAAGAAACTCGGTGCGGAGGTCATCAAAAACGTGCGTGGTGCGGGCTGGATGGTTTCGCGTCCATTATGAAAAAATCCTTGCAGCGGCAATTGTCCATTGGCTTGGGTATTGCCATTATCTGTACAGGTTTGCTGGCCGGTTTGGCCGCTTTCTTTTTATCCCTGAATGAAGCCCAGGAATATCAGGATGCTTCCTTGCAGCAGATTGCTGCACTGGTCCCTCCTCAGGTCTGGCAGAATGCTTACCGCTATGATCAACGACATGTGGATATTGATCCGGACGCGCGTATCGTCGTTGAACCGTTATGTTTATCAAATTGTGGGAAGCTGGATACTCCTTTGCAACTGCCCCCGCAATTATCACAGGGATTTCACACGGTTGCTGTCAAAGATCAGGATTGGCGGGTTTTTGTACGGCGTCTGGGACCAGATAAGGCGCTGGCCGTGGCACAATCTACCGATCTGCGCAGTGATGCAGCTTTTGCCAGCGCGCGTTGGACCCTGTTGCCCTTGTTGATTCTGATTCCGTTGTTGGTGATATTCGCACGGATTATTGTTCGCCGCAGTCTGAGACCGATCCATGCTTTGGCCGAGGCCGTGGATCAGCAGAATGCCGACCGACCCACGCCGCTTTCTGTGGAGCAGGTACCCGAGGAGATTGTCCCGTTTATACAATCCCTGAATCGCCTGCTCGAAAGGATTCGGCAGTTGTTGGCTAAGGAGCGGCGTTTTATTGCCGATGCCGCCCATGAATTACGCACACCTTTAACGGCCTTGTCGCTCCAGGTGCAAAATCTGCAGCGGGCTGATTCTCTTGAGGAAAGTCGAAAACGTTTGCTGCCTCTACAGGATGGTTTGGAACGGACCCGTCATTTGTTGGATCAGTTGTTGGGTTTTGCCAGGCAGCAGAGTGTCGTTTCCACGATAGAACCGGTTGATCTGACCGCCGTAGCCCGTCAGGTTGTGGAAGATCTTTATCCTCTGGCGGAGCTGAAAAAAATAGATTTTGGCATGGACGCCGAACAAGCTTTGCGCGTGCAGGGTAGTTTTGCTGCCTTTTACAGCCTGTTGCGCAACGCTGTGGATAATGCCCTGCGCTACAGCCCGGACCATTCCGAAGTGACCGTGCGGGTGCGCAGCGAAGGGAATGATGTACTACTGGAAGTGCTGGACAGTGGTCCGGGGATTCCGCCCGAGGCCTCAGAACGCGTATTTGATCCTTTTTACCGGCTTCCCGGTTCAGCAGGAGACGGCAGTGGTTTGGGCCTGAGCATCGTGCGCAGTATCGCCGAACAAATGGGCGGGGAAATTATCCTGCAAGCACGGACAGATCACGCCGGGTTGCATTTCATCTACCGTCAAAAAGCTGGCTAAGTTTCGCTATGACGCAGCAGCATTCTATACTGAGTATCCATATTTTTATGAAGAACACGAATCACTTGAATCTCCTCTTCGGAGCGGCAGTTGTAAAAAACGACGTGACTCTGAAAAGGATGTTTACGCAGGTCAGGTTCGATATAATCACAGGGATTCCCAAGTCTTGGCGAATCGGCCAGTATTTTGAAAGTTTCATCCAAGCCTTTCAGGTAATGCAGGCGTTGTGCCCTTCCCCAGCGTTTCTCTGTGAATCGAGCAATTCCACGCAAATCGTTTTTAGCCGCAAGGGTAAGGGCAAATACGCCCATTAGCTCAATTCATTATCGAGTTCAGCCATAAAAGTTTCGTAGCTGTATGCAGCCGTTCCGCTGGCTCGACCTTCTGCAATCAACTGGCGCAGCGCTTCCAGTTTCTGTTCTTCATTCTCAAGCAGACGCAAACCGGCTCGCACCACCTCTGTCGCAGAGCCATAACGGCCCCTAGAAAGTTGGGCAGCAATAAACTGATCGAAATGGTTTCCCAAGCTAACACTGGTGTTTTTAGACATTGTGGTAATCTCCAGAAAATACCAATAATTGGTAAATATTGCAGTAGGCGCTTAACAAGTCAATCCCGCCGCCTCACAACTCCGCACAGCTCGTACATCGAAGCCAAAAGCCAATCCAATAGGTGTAAGCACTACGGGCAGATGCTGCGAAGGCTTGGCATTGGTAATGTTTTCCAACCTAGGCAGATCTATATTCAGCACCTGCTTGTACAAAAAAAGCAGAGCTGCCTTGGCCTGATTTTGAGTGGATGACGAAACGTGACGCTCATTGGCGAGGTAACTCAGAAAAGCCTCCACCTCAGCGACCCCCATATTTTGGGGATGGCGCTTCCGATGGAACAAAATAAAACGCCGCACCCAATCGGTATAAACTTCTTCAGTGCGGATACTGTAATGCATCGTCCGGATGCGGGCGCGCAGCTGATCCAGAAGCTTGGGCGGGTTGCTGGGATCTGGTCGGGTGTTTTTCATCTGGAAAATTTTAGGCTGTTAAATTATTGCGCAATGGGAAATATCATGAATATACAGCATGTTGATTACTACTAATATTGTATTAGACAATTCTTTGGTGGTAGTATTTCAGAATTTGAATTACGTTAGCTTTCACTTGTCTGAAATGCAGCCAATCCTCACTCTCAATTCGCGCGACCACATCATGCTCGAAGTGTTCCGCGATCATCTCGGGATCGCGGCGCCGCAAATGCGAAAGGAGATCCTGCGGCTGCAAGGAGATGTGGTCAAGATTCTTGCGTCAAAGGGCATTCAATACTCGGATCTGCGTTCGGCGCTGGTGCCAAGCGCAGATCGGCACGAAGCAGCTTTCATTTTCGACTCCACGGAGATTGAGTCTGGTATGTATGGAAGAGAAGTGCTCAAGCAAGTGCTTCCTCTTCTGGATCCACGCACAACGCAAAGCGTGCTCGTCGGTGATCTTCTAGGTGATGATCAAGACTTGATAGTTGAGATTCTCCAAGAATCTATGATCTTGGCGCGTTCCTTTACATTCAGGCATTCCACGCTTCTCTACGGCGTGTACATCAACAATCTGTCCTCCACCACCCTGTCACAGCTTCATGAGAAGTTGGCGGCCTTCCCAGCGTACCTTGGTCATATTCCAACATCCTTCGCATCACGGGCAAAGGCCTATCTTTCTCTTAGTATGGCAAACCTGTTCCTCAAAAAGAACAGAACTCTCATCCTCGGGCATGAAGGTGACCGATCCAATGCCGAGAACATAAATATCACTCTCTATCCACTTGAAGATTTTGGCTACAAGGTCGCAAGTCTGCAAGAGGTCTACTTCGGAATCTTCCTGTCATACAAAATCGAACGCCCTGTCTTTGGCGCGTTCGCAGTTGACTCGGAGATGGCACTGAACGCCATCTCCGATGAAGTTTCCAGTCTTGGCGATTTCAGCGTCATCTTGGAGGAAGCCAAGCATGGATACCTGATCAACGAGAAGCTTGGCAAGCTGGCCAAAGCTGGTCTTGCTGACGCAGATCGCGACTACATCGCATCGCTGATTGAATCAAAAATCATGGCCAGTTACCTCTACAACCTCATGTACCTCGATGAGCATGACGTAATGAAGTTCAACTTGATGGTTGAGGTCGATCGAGTCGACGGATACCCTGCACGAATGACAGTCGCGCTTGAGTACCTTCCGGCAAGCAAAACTCTCAGGGTCATTACGCTCTACTAGCGGTGAAACCTAACTCAAACGTTAGAGGTCTTCATGTTCTCGCGCATCAAACGCTGGCATGAAGGCAAAAAAATGCATTATCAAACAAGGGCATCTGGCTGCTCCTGGACAAGGACGAGCTTTTTGTTTCCTATGCCGAGTTCCCGTGGTTCAAACAAGCCACAGTTGAGCAAATCACCACGATTGAACGGCAATCTTCTGCTCATCTTTATTGGCCCTTGCTTGATGTTGACCTTGCAGTTGAATCTATCCGCAATCCAGCTTCGTTCCCATTAGTCGCCAAGGAGCTATGCTCGAAAGTGGTGTACGGGCGCGTTACAACTGGCTTGAATGAGGTGGCGTACTGTTGCTACAAAGGGTTTCCGACTCAAAGAGCAACATAAGGAGTACGCCGTGGAAAAGAATACCGTAATAGCAGGTGGGAT